>CALXAB010000015.1 GCA_944386175.1 uncultured Clostridia bacterium | reverse complement strand
CTTCTTAATATAAAACTTTCTTTTACTTCTGGATTTACTATTAAATCAGTATATCTTTGTCTATATCTTAAATCTGGATCTTTTAGTCCGTGGAATTTTTCTGGCAATGGTCTTAAAGATTTTGAAAGTAATTCCACACTTTTTGCATGAACTGATATTTCTTCTGTTCTTGTTTTAAATACAAAACCAGTAATTCCAATTATATCTCCTATATCCCATGTTTTAAATGCTTTGTAACTTTCTTCTCCTAAGTCGTTTATACTGACATAACTTTG
Source organism: uncultured Clostridia bacterium (assembly GCA_944386175.1). Lineage (GTDB taxonomy): Bacteria > Bacillota > Clostridia > TANB77 > CAG-508 > CAG-269. Next base: position 34,983 of record CALXAB010000015.1, on the reverse strand, counting down.
TATTTTTTCATCACAATCTTGGATTGTACAAAATGATGCTTTTCCCATTATTCTTTTTGCTATAATTCTTCCTGCTACTGTTACATCTTTTTGTTCAAATTGTTCATAATTTGCTTTTATTTCTCCTGCTGTATTTGTTCTATTAAATTTTGTTATTTGATATGGGTCTTTGCCTTGTTCTTGAAGTTCTTTTAATTTGTCTCTTCTTATTTGCATTAAATGATTTATATCTATTTCTTCTGTTTGGTTGTTATTGTTATTTTCTTGCATTTATATCTCTCCTTTATAAAATTTGTCTTATCTATTATATAACAAAAAATGGAAAAAGTAAACCTGTATTTACTTCATTATTTAATTATTCACATATAAAACCAATTCATCTGTTCTTTTTAATTAACGGCTTTAGCATTCAGCAGAACTAATATAAAGCTGAACGAAAAGCATAATTATAATAGTTGTAGGAAATACTATTGTAGTAGCGGTAAGAAGCTGGATAGCTGCTTCCATAAGCATTGCAACTGCCACCTCTATCAGTGCATATATTATAAACATAGGTGCTTTTTTCTAATGTCCATTCATAACCATTACCTACTAAATCATATATATTCATTTTACAATTTTGACTGCTTGCTCCTGTTGTACATAGCACTCGTGTATTTTGCTGTTTTACACTATTTACTACATAACCACTTGTATCCTCTGTATAAGGTTTAAAACTATTTGCTGTTTCTGGATCTGTTGTATATTCTCCATTTTCTATACTGAAAGTAGAATTAGAATAATTTCCCCAATTTGTTGAATTTTTTGTTAATTCATCTACTGACATTCCTCCTCTTACTTGCAAATGTTTTAACACTAAATCCCACTGTATTCCAAACATTAAACTACTTGTATATTTTCCTGAATTTAATTGACTTGATTTTATTTGAGCATTTGCACATGTTATATAATTATATGGATATTTTCCTTGGGATATTACTGGTATTCTTGTATCATTATTAGCTGTTGCTGGATAACTATCTGCTCCTGTTTCATATTGTCCTATCCAAAATCCTCCATTTTTATATACGCTACTTAACATTGTTTCTTTTAAACTTTTATACTCACTTGCTGTTAATCCACATCCTGTTGTATCATTTGGATTTGTTGTTTTATCTTCCGTATTTCCTTGTCCATCATACCATTGGTCTATATATCCCTCTCTTGAAAGTAGTGTTCCTGTATATGTTTCTAAATCTTTTTCTATATTTTCATACTCTTTTTCTGATGTTGCTGTTTTGAATACTTGACTTTTTGGCGCTTCTATCCATGTCCAATAATTTGTTCCATCTGTTATTACTAATCCTGTTGTTAAATCTGTTCCTTCCACATGACTAAAGTCATCTCCTGGCAAATATGGTATTGTATCTGATGTTTGAAATTCGCCTAATCCTCCTGCTGATTCTAGTGTAATTGCCTGTGCAGTAGACACTATATTATCACTGTTAAGTACTTGTATTTCATATGTAGTTAATTTGTCTACTTTTAATGTATATTCATTTCCTTCAAAATATTCTGTAGTCTTCCAATTTTCTTTTCCTTGTTCTCTATATCTAATTTGCCATTTATTTACATATCCATCATAACTAATATTTGATATATAAATTTCTCCTTCTTCTTTTGATATAGTTTTACATGATAAATCAAATGTTACATTGTCATCATTTTCTTCGTACTCTACATTATATAACCCTTTTGGCAAACTTTCTAATGTATAATATATGACTCCATCATCTTCAAAGCCTTCATAGCTTACTACTTTTCTATCTTGGATATTTATAATAAATTCATTTTCTTCTATTCCTTCTACTCCTAATGCTTTCACTGTATCTATTGAATAGTATTTATATTTTGAATTTTCCGTACTTGCAACTCCAATTGTCGATAATACTGTTTTTGCTTGGTCATTATTTGTTATGTCTTCTCCTATATTTAAGACAGTACTATCACCATTTTTATATTTATCATATAATTCATTTACTTCTGTTTGCATTATTTTCATTTCTACTGTAAATGTAGTAAGCCTAGCTGATTTTATGGAATTTATACCACTATATACAGCAACTGATGCTAAAATTGATAATATTATTACAGTTATTATTAATACAATTAAAGTTATTCCTTTTTGATTTTTTAAAAGTTTATTTTTCATTTGTTCCTCCAAAATTACAAACAAAATATTACTAAATTCGTTAGTATTATTCCTCTCTATATAAACTCTATTTATATAAAGTTATAAGATGAATATGGCTGGGCATTATTACCCAAATATGAACATATTGTATTCGTATAATGCTTAATTGGCTGGGGTGGTAAGATTCGAACTTACGAATGACCGGGTCAGAGCCGGTTGCCTTACCACTTGGCGACACCCCAATTTACTTTCCTCATTATATCAGAAGTTTTTAAAATAATAAATACTTTTTAAAAATTTATTAAAATAAATTTTTAAAAAATAACAATTCGCTAATATATATAACTGATAAAAAATATAAAGCTGATAAAAAAATTATAACATGATTCCAGTATTATATATCTGCGAATTGTATTAAAGATGTTTAACTTCAATAATTTATATTTTAGTGTTTTATTTAATTATTTCTTCATATTTTGTATAATTTTTTTCGTATTTCTTTACTAAATCCCAAAAAGATTTTGTATGTGTTTTATATTTTAAATGACAATATTGATGTAATACAACATAATCTATTATCTCTCTATTATACATTACTATTTCAGGATTTATGATTATTTTATTATTTTGACATTTTCCCCATACTTTCATTTTTGCTATTTCATATTCTTCTGGTGCAAACCCTAACATTATTCTAGTTTTTTCCATTGCTCTTTCTAGTTCTACCTTTGCAATTTGTTCATACATTTTTTCTATAGCTAAATCTAATATTTCTTTACTAGACATTCTTTTGTATTTATTAGGTAGTGATATTTTTATAGTTTTATTATCAATATCTAATTGTATTATTTTTATGTTTTTATATATAATTTTTACTTTATAATCTATTCCTAATACTGGAACTGGGTGTCGTTCAGCACCTGTATTAATTGCTATTTTTATATTTTTATTTGTTTTTACTATATTCATTCTTATCACTCCTTAATAAAATTTTTGTTTTGCAAATTATTGTTCGCTTTTGTTGTTACTATTCTATATTTTATTTTTCATTTTGTCAATAGTTTTTTTAAAAAAATATAAAATTTTTGTTTGGTTGTTGTCTTTTTGTTGAAACTGTAATATAATCTTAATGATATTTTACAAATAGCAATTAAATATATTATAGAAAGGTTTTGATTGTATGATTAATGTTTTAATTAATGGTTGTAATGGAAAAATGGGACAAGTTGTTTGTTCATTGTTAAATGAAAGTAAAATTTTTAATATACTAGGCGGTATTGATAATAATTTGTCTATTAAAAATAATTTTCCTGTTTATGATAATGTTTCTAAAATTGCTAGTACTCCTGATGTTATTATTGATTTTTGTATTCCTATAGCTACTATGAATATTTTAGAATATGCTCTAAAAAATAAAGTCCCTATTGTTATTGCTACAACTGGTTTTACAAGCGAGCAAGAAAATATTATAAAAGAAGCTAGCAAAAAAATTCCTATTTTCAAATCTGCTAATATGTCTTTTGATATTATGATTATGAAAAAATTGGTTTCTTGGCTTGCTCCTTTGATGAAAGATACAGATATTGAGATTATTGAATCTCATCATAATAGAAAAATTGATAGTCCTAGTGGTACTGCTCAAATGTTAGCAGATACCATAATTAAGTCTTTAGATAATAAACTTCATTGCGAATATAATAGACATAATAAACATGAAAAACGAGATAAAAATGAAATTGGTATGTCTTCAATTCGTGGTGGTAATATTGTTGGCGAACATACTGTTCAATTTATTGGTGATTTTGAAACTTTTGAAATTAAACATACTACCTATTCTAGAAATGTTTTTGCTGAGGGTAGCTTAAAGGCTGCTGAATTTATTGTTAAACAAAAACCTGGTTTTTACATTATGGAAAATATGTGTGAAATATAGAGAAAAAAATTACCATTTTAGGACGCATCCCCAAAATGGTAATTTTTTTATTCTGGTTTTTCTTCTACTTTTTCTACTGGTTCTTCTTTAACAGTATCAACTGTTTCTTGAACTTCTACTTTTTCTGTTTCAATTGCTGGTGCTTCTTCTGGAGCTTTTACTTCATTAGATTCTTTTTCTACTTTTTCTTCAGAAACTGGTGTTTCTTCTGTTTTTGCAACTTCTTCTACTGGTGTTGTTTCTGTAGTATTTTCTTCTACTATAGCACCTTCTTCAACAGTTTCAGTTTCTGTTGGTTCTTCTGCTAAGTCTTCTTTTATAACTATCTCTCTGTCCTCAATTCTTGCTCCTACTTTTTCTTTTGTCTTAGCTGATTTACCAACTCTGTCTCTTAAGTAGAATAATTTTGCTCTTCTTGCTTTACCAACTCTTACTAGTTCTACTTTTTCTACTAATGGTGAATGTACTAAAAATGTTTTTTCTACACCAACACCATATGATATTTTTCTAACTGTAAATGTTTGGTTTACTCCTCCACCTTGTACTTTTATAATAATTCCTTCAAATACTTGGATTCTTTCTTTGTTTCCTTCTTTTATTCTTACGTGTACTCTAACTGTATTACCAACTTTTAATTCTGGTATTTTGTTCTTCAATTGTTCATGTTCAATTGATTTTATAATATCCATTTTAGAATTTCCTCCTTTTCTTTTTAATTGTCATGAATGTTACTCTATAGTCTTTAAATTTTATTTATAAAATTTTTTACTTTTTTATATTTAGTAACTATTTTTTATTTTTTAATTGTTATTTAATTTAACAAATCTGGTCTTTTCTTTTTAGTTATTTCTATAGATTTATCTTTTCTCCATTTTTCTATATTTTTATGATGACCTGAAAGTAATATTTCTGGAACTTTTTCTCCTTCAAATACTTCTGGCCTTGTATATTGCGGATATTCTAAAAGTCCATTTGAAAAACTTTCTTCTTGAATTGATTCTTGATTTATAACTCCTTCTATATATCTACTTATACTATCAATTAATACCATAGCTGGAAGTTCTCCACCTGTTAATACATAGTCTCCTATAGATATTTCTTCATCTACTATTTTATCAAGAACTCTTTGGTCTATACCTTCATAATGACCACATAAAATTATTAAATGTTTTTGTTTTGATAAATCTTCTATTTTTTTCTGATTTAATATATTTCCTTGTGGGGACATGTATATTACTTTTGCATTTTTATTTTCTATTGAATTATATGCATCATATACTACATCTGGTTTTATTACCATTCCAGCTCCGCCACCATATGGAGTATCATCAACTTTTTTGTGTTTATCTTTTGAAAAATCTCTAATATTTATTAAATTAATATCTATTAGTTGTTTTTCTTTTGCCTTTCCTATAATGCTTTGATTTAAAGTATCAAACATTTCTGGGAAAAGTGTCAAAACATCAAATTTCATTTTTTTCCTCCATTATATTAACCCTTTTATTAAATGAACTGTTATCTTTCTATTTTCTAAATCTATTTTCTTTATAACATCTGCTATTGCAGGTAAAAGAATTTGTTTTCCTAGTTCATTTTTTACTACATATATGTCATTACTTCCAGTATTATAAATATCTTCTACATTTCCTAGTAAATTACCATCTTCTTCAAATACTTCTAATCCTAGTAAATCAACAATATAGTATGTTCCTTCTTCTAATGGTTCTTCATTTTCTCTATCTCGTATTAGATAACTTCCTTTGAGAATTTCTGCTTCTTCTATTTTATTAATTCCTTTGAATTTAATTAGTATAAGATTTTTGTGGTATTTTACTTGTTCTATTTCATATTCTTTTTGACTGTTTTTTGTTTTAACATATATTTTTTTTAATTTTTCAAATTGATCTATATCATCTGTAAATGGTTTTACTTTAACCATCCCTTTTATTCCAAATGTATTTACAATTTGACCAATTTCAAGATATTTTGCCATATTTAAATACTCCAATTATCCTATAAACTCAACTGTAACTCTTTTTTGTTCTTTGCTAGCTACAGCTTTCATTACTGTTCTAATTGATTTTGCAAGTCTACCTTGTTTTCCAATTATTTTTCCCATGTCATTTTCTGCAACTTTAACTTCAAATACTACTGATTTTTCTCCTTCCAATTCTTTTATCTCTACTGCTTCTTTATTATCTACTAAATTTAAAATTATTGTTTGTAATATATCTTTCATTTCTATTCCTCCATTCATTTATGTATTTGTAAGCTAACTATATCATTTGTTTTTATACTAGCTTATGCTTTTTCTATTAATTTTTTTACTGTATCTGTTGGTTTTGCACCATTTTTAATCCATTTTTCTAATTTTTCTTTGTCTAATACTATTGTTGCTGGATCTGTCATTGGATTATATGTTCCTATTTGTTCTACTATTTTACCATCTCTTGGAGATCTTGAATCTGCAACTACTATATGATAAAATGGAGCTTTTTTCTTTCCTTGTCTTTGTAATCTGATTTTTACCATCTATTTCACCTCCTAATTAGGGGACGTTCCTTCGATCCCTAATATTAGGGATTATAGGGACACTCCTTGCCATTTATTTATATATAATTTAAAAATTTAATAACTAAATTTAAGATTTTATAATAATTATTTTGCTTTGTGTTTTTTCTATTGTCTAATATTCAATTTATATATTATTTTTTTATCTTTTTAAACTTCATACTTTCCAAACTAGAATTTAAAGTTTTTCAAGGCATTTTCATCTATGCCACTCATTAATTTTTTCATTCCACCTTTATTATTTTTCATTTTTTTCATCATTTTTTGTGTCATTTCAAATGATTTTATAAATTTGTTTATATCTTGCACAGTTGTTCCACTACCTTTTGCTATACGTTGCCTTCTGCTTGCATTTAAAAGCCTTGTATCTTGTTTTTCTTTTTTTGTCATTGAACAAATAATTGCTTCTATTTTACCAAATTCTTTATCATCTACTTTTAAATCTTTTATTTGATTCATTCCTGGTATTAATTTTAATAAAGATGAAAATGAGCCCATTTTTTTCACTTGTCTTATTTGTGCTAAATAGTCATCTAGATCTAATTCTTTTTTCTTTAACTGCTTTTCTAATTTTTCTGCTTGTTCTAAATCAAATGACTCTTCAGCTTTTTCTATTACAGATAAAATATCTCCCATTCCTAAAATTCTTTGTGCCATTCTATCTGGATGAAAAACTTCAATATCACTTAACTTTTCTCCTGTTGCTGCAAATTTGATTGGTCTTCCTGTAACTTTTTTTACTGAAAGTGCAGCACCACCACGAGTATCACCATCTAGTTTTGTTAAGACAATTCCATCTATTCCAAGTGCTTCGTTAAATTTTTCTGAAACATTTACAGCATCTTGACCTGTCATACTATCTACTACTAGTAATATTTCATGTGGTTTTATATTTGCTTTTAAATTTTTTAATTCATTCATTAATTCTTCATCTATATGTAAACGACCTGCTGTATCTAGAATTACAACATCATTCAATTTAGAAATTGCAACTGACATTGCTTGCCTTGCAATATGTACAACATCTTTTGATGTTTCATTTGCAAATACTGGTATATTTAATTGTCCACCTACTACTTGTAATTGTTTTATAGCTGCTGGTCTATATATGTCACATGCTACTAATAATGGCTTTTTACCTTGTTTTCTTAGTATATTTGCAAGTTTACCTGCTGTTGTTGTTTTTCCTGAACCTTGAAGACCTACTAACATTATTATTGTTGGAGGATTTGGTGTAAAATTGATTTTACTTTCTGTCCCTCCTAGTAATTCTACTAGCTCGTCTTTAACTATTTTTACGACTTGTTGTCCTGGTGTTAATGATTTTAGTACATCTTGCCCAAGTGCTTTTTCTTGAATGGTTGCTATAAATTCTTTTACTATTTTATAATTTACATCTGCTTCTAAAAGTGCAAGTTTAACCTCTCTTAACATTTCTTTTAAATCAGATTCTGTTATTCTTGCTTTTCCCCTGATTTTTCTTGTTATTTCTTGTAATCTAGAAGATAGTCCTTCAAAAGCCATAATTCACAACTCCCATTCTTTTTTATTTTTTATTAACTGATTTATATTATACTAAACAGTTTAATTCTTTTTTTATGTTTTCTAAAACACTTGCTATTTGTTTGTCAGAATAATCATTTTGAATTTTTGTTAGTTCTACTAAAACATTTTCAATTTTCTTTTCTTGATTTAACGTCCTTTTCATAAACAATAGCTTTTCTTCGTATTCGAAAAGTTTTTTCTCCCCTTTCTTTATAATGTCTCTAACTGCTTGTCTTGTGATATTATTGTTTTCAGCTATTTCTGATAATGACAAGTCGTTATTGTAGTAGTCATCTAGAAATTCATATTGCTTGTTTGTTAATAATTTGCCATATAATTGGCATAATATACTTATTTGTACATTTTTTTCCATTTGACTACCTCTTTTCTTTTTGTAATGCTAATATACTTTACACTATTTTTTTTGATTTGTCAAGCCTTTTTTAAAATTTAAAGTCAATATATGCATATTTTTTAGGTTCAAAATTTAATATACTATCAATATCTTGTTTAGCAGTATTAGATAATTGGCTAATTCTTATATATTTATTATCTTGTTTTACTAATGGATTTATATACCTTTTTTTAGCATTTATACTTACACAATATTTATCCTCAACAAACACATCACTTTCATGTATTATTGTAGCATTTTTCCAATATCTATAACATTCAGATATTTTTTTATCTTTATTGTTTTCTATCATATTTATTATCTCTTTTTCTGATAGTTGGTATAAATCATTTTTGTTGATAATATTTCTTTCAGCCATTTTTTTAATTATATCAGCTAAAAATTGCATTGATAGTTTAGTTTTATTCAATATATATGTTATGGATAACATTCTCATATTTTTAACAAATTTTTTAGCTATTTCTTTATCTTTAAATCCAAGTTCTTGAATACCATTTTCATTTTTTTGTATTTCTATATTTTGGTAAATTTCTTTTATTTCATCTAATGTCCATAGTTTCTTTACCACTCCCATACCATTTGAAAGTGTATATTCTAATCTATCACTTGATAATTGTGGTGTATCATTATCTGCAATAGGATATATATGATAATCATCTATTTCCTCTACTTTTATTCCATCTCTATTTAATAGATCCATTATCTCTTTTGAATTTTTAATAATTTTAGTTGTTAATTCTTCTGTCGATTCTTGTTTCTCATAATCTCCATTTAAAAAATCAATACAATGTTTAAATGCTGGTGTTGATATATCATGAAAAAGTCCAGATAAAGTTTGTTTCTTATCTTTGGTAAAATTCCATATTATCAATGCTACTGCTACACTATGGTCTAAACTCGAGTACCATATTTCATTATTAAATAATTTAGAATAAAAAGTACCACAAGTTACACTAATGCCTGCTTGTTTCTGCATTTCTGGTGTGTTTATATAGTCATTTAAAAAATCTGGTATTTCATCTGATAGTATATTAAAATATTCTTTTATTGTTTCGTTTAAATTTTCAAAATGATTGTTCATTTTGTTCTCTCCTCTTTCCTTTATAACTTTATAATTTTTGTTTTAATATTTCATATTATATTAAATTTTGTTTATTAATCTTATTTTTTACTATATCATATCATAAAAAATTTTTCAATCTACACTTTTATGTAATATAATAATTAAAAATCACAATGATACTGATAGATAGTACCATTGTGAATTTTAACCAAATGAAATATTTATTAATTAAATTTTATTTATATATTTTTTGTATTTTTTTGCTTGTTGCCAATTACCATATTTTCGTGGTTCTTCATAATTTACTTGATTATATTTTGTATTTTTCCCTTGATAATTAGAATAATATTTTTCTAATCTTGATTGTTTTTTCTTTATACTATTTCCTTCTGTTAATAATTTTATTTTTTTAGTTTTATATTTAGACATTAGTTTTGTTAAATATGTTTGTCTGTCTTCTACATAAAAAGTAACAACATATACACCAAATTCATTTAATTTAATTCCAACTTCTATTCTTCTTTTTGGAAATTCTTTTTTAGTTTCTTCTATTTTTTCTTCTATTTGTCTATCTGTATATGTTTTTGAATCAAAATAAAATTGCAAACGTTTTATATTATTCATAATATATTCACATCCTTATTAAATTTTATTCAAAACTTAATGCAATATTACAATTCTAAATTTACATATATATTTTACCATAATTTTCTTATCTTTTCAAGAATTTTTTTGTAAACATATTGAATTTTATATTTTTATTGTGTTAGAATATATAATATATTATTTTAAGGGAGGATTTTACTTATGAAAAAGAAATTTTTATTAATTTTATTTTTAATTATTATTTTGATGTCAAATCTTTCTTTTGCGTCATATAGTACAGTTTCTATGACTGTTGTCGAAGAACCAGTTTGTACTATTGAAATTGGAGATAATTCAAAATTCGAAAAAAAGTTAATTGGTAAAGATTTGACTAATAAAGAAGTTACTTTGCAATTACAGGTTACCAATCAAGAAGTGCCTAATAAATTGACTGGTGAAGTTATGCTTGTAATTGATAATTCAGATAGTATGACAGATGAAATATCTGGAACGACTAGAAAAGATTTGGTTTTTGAATCTGCTAAAACTTTAGTTTCTAATTTACTACAAGATAATACAGATTTAAATATTGGTATAGTTAGTTTTTCTAGTAATCAAGACACATCTAAAGAAGGGACTCTTGAAGATGCATTTTTAATTTCTGAAATGTCTAATGATGTAACAACTTTAACTAATGCCATTTCTAACATTCAAACTAATGGTGGAAGAACTGATTTAGACGCTGGAATTCAATTGGCAACTCAATATTTTACTGATAACTCTACAAACAAATATATGATTGTTTTGACAGATGGTGTTCCTAATATTGCAGTTAATTATGATAAAAATTATTATTCTGATGATGTAATAGCAAAAACTAAACAAACTTTACTTAATACAACAAACAATGGCATTCAGTTATTTACAATGCTTACAGGTATTGTAGATGAAAATTATATTTCTATTAGTGGCAAATCATATGGTCAAATTATTTCAGAAATATTTGGAAGTAGCGAAACACCTACTACAGGTAAATTTTACTATGTAACTGATGATAAAATTGAGGAAACTATTACTAATACAATTTATGAAGATTTGATACCTAAAGAAAAAACTTTTAAGGATTTTACAATAGTTGATTATTTCCCACAAGAGATAATTAATAACTTTGATTTTGCATATGTAAGTAATGCAACTCATGGTAATATATCAACTCAAGTTGATACTACTAATAATTTTATAACTTGGACTATTCCAGAATTATCTGCTGGTGAAACTGCTACTGTACAATATAAATTGAAATTAAAAGAAAATTTTGATAGTTCTATTATTAACCAAATTTTATATACAAATGAAAAAGTTGATATAAGTTATACTGATCCAAATGGTGATATTCAAGAAAAAACTTCTGATGTTACACCAAAATTAAAACTTACTGAACCTCCAGCTGTTCTTCCAGCTGCCGGAAAAACTATTTTGATTGTATTTATAGTTTTAGCAACAGGTCTTTTAGTATTTTCACTAATTAAGTTGACTGTTTTAAATAAAAAAATGAATTAAAAAAAATTATCTAAGTATTAACATTAGGAACAAATCGGAGATTTTTAATGCTAATTATTTATATTACTAAAATTATCTTTTGAAATACTTAAAATCAAGATTAGAATATATTACTATTTATATAGTATCCACTAATCTTGATTTTTTAATTTTCTCTATATTTTTTAACATTTTTACTAGTTAGTTTTTAATCTTGATTACATTTATCAGAAAATAATTGTAACTTAGATTGTAATATTAATTCCAATTTAGTGATAGTATTTACAAGATCTGTTACACTTTGATTTACTTTTAACAATTCTTCTGGAGTTATATCATCTATTGCTATAGCAGTTTGTATTTTTTCTCCTTCTGCATTTAATATATGAGAAAGTGCTGTTTCTTGTAAAGCAACAGATTCAATTATATCTGTAATTGCTTGGCATCTTGAACTTGCTGTTACATTTACACTTACTGTTGATGTGTTATTTGCTAAATTCGGATCTGGAGTTAATGAGCTAACAGTAGCAGTATTAGAAATTCTTCCTGATGAATTCTCTGAAACCGTTCCCCTTATTAATACTAGTTGTGAATCTCCTGGTTCAATTGTTCCAAAATTAAATGTTCCTTGCCATGGATAAAAATTATTTCCCCCATCTATCGAAAATTGTGGATTTAATATATTTGGTGATATATTATCAGTTAGTATAACATTTTCAGAAGCCGATGGTCCTAAATTATTGATAACTATTCTATATTCTATCATGTCTCCTGGATTTACATTACTTGAATTAGCTGTTTTTACAACAGATATATCTGCTTCTTGAACTACTTCTTCAATTTCAACTTCTACTTCATTTGACATTACATTAAATGTTTCTGGTATTCCTCCTTCTACTGGTGTATAGTCATAACTTATATTTGCTCTATTTATTACTGGATTTTCTGTTGGAATTGAAGTTGCTGTTGCTGAAAAACTAATTGTTGCTGTTTCGCCTCCTTCAATATCTGGAATGCTAAATCCTATATTGGGATTTAATCCTGGTTCAGACGTTCCATTTACTATTACAGAATTTGGCAAAAATGTTAGTCCTTCCGGAATTATATCTTGAAATATTACATTTGTTAGTGGACTTTCACAAGTATTTGTTAAAGTAACTGTAAATGTTACAATATCACCTAATCCAACTTCTGTATCACTTACAGTTTTTATTGGAGTAAATATTGGTACTTCAATTTCATTTAATGAAATATCATCTATTGCATAGTCATTACCTATTGCTTCTGGACCTTCACTTAAAAATCCCACTGTTAGAGTATTATTGTTTTGTGAATTTATTACAGTTCCAATTTGTTTCCATTCAGGAGTATTTGTATTAACTGGTATTAATGCTCCTAATGTCTCGTGAAATATGACATTTCCATTTTCATCAAGTATTTCAACTCCTAATTGTGGGTTTGCATATCCCAGAGCTTTAAACATATTTAATATCCAACTACTAAATAAATAATTAGTATTTGGTTTTACTGTTACTACATCTCTAAAAAATATAGAACCTGGTTCAAATCCATTTACAACCATCATTCTTCCAGTTTCGTTTCCTTCTGTATGATCCGCTATCCTCCACCATGCTCCAATTCTATTACTTAAAGAATTATTCATAAGATTTTGAATTGTGTATTCCCCTGCGTCTGGAGTATAATTATCTGAATCTGGTAATACATAGGTGAAATCTGGTGCAATTCCTGGATACGGATTAGGGTTTGCACCTGTATTAGGTGCAGTTCCAGCTGGAAAAGTCCCAAAAGTTCCATTATCGGCTACATTTATTAAGTTGATTGGCGATATTGTTACACAATTATCTGTGATTGTAGAAATTGGAGTATATCTAACTGGTCCATTTAAAAAATCTACATTTGATATATTTGCACCATTGACAGTTATGAATACTGTGTTTGGTGTTGTTGCATCTAAATTTGTGCTTCCAGTTGGAGGATTACTAACATAATTAATTGGTGGCATTGCACCAATTGGAACTCCTCCAACTACTGCATTATTAAAATCTCCTGGAGTATTTACTGCTGGAGTTCCAAAAGATTCTACTACACGGTAACTCCCATTGGGTACATTTATAAAAGAATATTCACCATTACTATTTGTATATACTGCTAGCCTTGCATTTGTTACAACATTTTGTAATACAACAGGAACATTTGCAATTCCTTCTGTGCTAGAAACTGAAGAAGCGGTTCTATTTCTATCAAATAATATTCTACCTGATACCACAGCCATTATAATCCCCCCCTTCCATTTTAGAAATAGCTATTTCTAATTTTCTTGATAACATACATTCTAATTCTGTTATATCTCTAATAGTATTTCTAACACTATTATTTACTTCTAGTAATTCACAAATATTATCAGATATTTGAACTGCTTTTTGTATTTTTTCTCCTTCTGCATTTAATATATGAGAAATTGCTGTTTCTACAAGAGCAATTGATTCTATAATATCACAAATACTATTGTTTTCACATTCACTACAACATTTACAATTATTACAAATATCACAACTATTACAGTTATTACATTCATCACAATTATTGCAACAATTACAATTATAATTATTACAGCAATTACAATTATTGCATTTACAACAGTTATTGCAACAATCACAATTACACTTCTTGCAACAACTATTACAACATTTCTTATTATGATCTTTAAAACATCTTTTTTGCGAATTATCTATTAAATTTTCAGAAGAAAGTATTTTTGCTATCTTTTTAGTTACTTTTTTTGAATTTATTTTTTTCATAGTAAATTCCATTCCTTTCTCACTTTACTATAAAGGCATACATAGTCGTGAAAGTAAATTTCTTTCAAACTAAAAACCTCCTAATACATTTTATGTTTAGCTGTCATATTCTGTAACATGGTGTCAAAAAAACACGTATATTATATTAGTAGTTTTATACTACAAATTTTTTTAAAGGAGATATTTTTATGGGTATGCCAGTTATTACTCCAGGAGAAAGTACAAGGAGTCAAGCGATTACAGACATAATAGAATCTGTTGCTTTGCAAGAAACTGCACTTTCTCATATAATAAATGCTGAAGGGGAAAAAATGCAAGCTATTATAGGAATGGAAGATATCTCTTCTGATGAGTTATTAGAGCTTAATAATTCTGTACAAACTATGATAACTGCTATTCTTCGTCTTGAAATAATTATTCAGTCAAAGTTAGAATTATTTTCTGATGAATTATAAATACTTTTCACACATACCTATTTCATATGTGAAAATTGTATATTATGTTTAAAATGAAATAATTGAATATTTAATATAAAACAGTATTCTTTGCAAATTTGCTTTAGAATACTGTCTTAAATAGTTGGATTTATATGTTTTTTATCTGTCTCCTTTTCTTTTAGTTTTTATAACCAACACATATGTTGGTTGGTCGTAAATATTGACCAACTCATGTGATTGATCCTTGTTACAGAAGTCAATAGTACCATCTTTAAAAATGTACCATTCCCTTCCCTTTCTTATCTGAGTACCGCCATTGGCTAACTCATTATTACTATGCCTCCCGATTGCTAAACCAGGATTTTTCACATACAGCCATTCAAATATATGGACTGTGTGTTTATAATATACTTTCCCTATTTGCTGTAGGAAAACTATATTATTAATTCCAAACATTTGCTCCCATTCGAAATTGTTTCGTTTGGGTATCAAATGTTCTAATTCACATATAAAACGCTTAAATGAGTCTGGCCCATGTTCGCGTTTTATATTTTTTTCTAACATCACTTTTGTTAACTTTTTTAGTTCTTCCATATTGAATGTCCGTAATTTCTCTTCTCTCATAATATGCCTCCTCCAACATTTTAAATTCAACTCGATTTATGACATAATAGTATCACAAATTTTTTTAACTTTCAAGTTCTAAAATTATACCACTATAAATTATTTGCATGTCAAAATACGATTCCTAACTATTCTAACCCATAAAATCAGATTCAAACGAATCTGATTTTATTAAATCTTGTAATTATTACCTCTTATTATTTACAATTATTATTCATATAAAATTTCTTGTCAGCTAATTTGTCTTGTACTCCACGAAGTGCTTCTCCAAATCTTTGGAAATGCACTACTTCTCTTTCTCTTAGGTATCTTAGTGGATCTATTACATCTGGATTATCTCTACATAAATCTATTAGTTTTTCATAAGTTGCTCTTGCTTTTTGTTCTGCTGCCAAGTCTTCTTGTAAATTTGCTATTGGGTCTCCTTTTGCTGCAATATATGCTGCTGTAAATGGTACTCCTGCTGCTGATGATGGATATACATCTACCCCATGGTCTGTATAATATGCTCCTAGTCCTGCTTTTTCTATTTCTTCTATACTAGCATTTTTAGTCAATTGGTGTACAATAGTTCCTACCATTTCTAAGTGTGCTAATTCTTCTGTACCACAATGTTGTCAATTTAATGATTGCCTTAGTACTTTAGCACTTAGAAATCATTATATGACGACTTGTCGGCGAAAAAATTTAAGGCTATTGGCTGTAAAATTTTGAACTTGTTCTATTTTGGAACAAGTTCAAATATGTTTTATATAAAAAACAGAGAAGTTCACTCGGTGAACTAAAGTACACTTAGTGAACTTTTTAAAAATATATTCTATATTTAATACCATATGTTCCATTTTGGCACATATGCTACAATTTTTTATTGGTATTGGATTTTTTTATAATAAATTACCGCTTTTAATTGAAATATGTATATATTTGTAGTAAAATATTTCTCGAAAGGAAAGAGTTAATGCAAGAAATAGAATATATAAAAATTGGCAAACTAAATATAGAACTTTTTGAAAAAATTGGAGAACATTTGATAACAGATGAAGTTATTTTTACATATGAAAGAATGAATCATGTTGAAACCAAAAGAGTTCAATTATTTAATCAGGTAAAAGAATATTTACCAGATATATTATATACTCCAGATTATATTTATAAAGACTGGAATAATAGAGACAATACATTAGTATTAATAAAATCTTTAGATGAAAAATCAAACCTAAATGTAGTTTTAAAAATTGCAGTATTGAATGATGAAAAACATACAAAAAATTCTATAATAACTATGATAAAAATAGGAAACAAAACTTTTAATAAGATAAAGAGAAACAAAAAAGAAAATTTATTGTTTAAAAAACTAGACAATTATGAATAAAAGTTGTATAATTAAAGTACAATATAATAAGTAGTTATTTGAGGTGGTAAATTGTGTCAACCACGCACCCTATGGGTCAAAAGAGATGTAGGAAATGATACACCTACCAAATAACTAACAATTGAAAAAGGGCTATGGAAACATAGCTCTTTTACTTATTTTTGAACTAGTGCAAAAATTGCACAGGTTCAATTTTTATCTATGTTATTTATTTTTAATAATTTTGCTATTAACAACAGTTATCGAGGATTTCTCGACAACTGAATTTTAATGTAACTATATTGACTTTTATATTATGTATGTTAATTTTTTTATAATCTTCAAAATGGAGAATATTTGAATTCTATTTTTTCTAGTACACTTGGTGAACTTTTGGCTAAAAATGAGTGAACTTTTTTGAATTTTTTTAGTTCACTATTTTTAATTTTAACGAAGAATAGTGAGTTTGAGCCAGTTCACTCGGTGAATTTTCACATCATATTTGCTTAAAATTTTTGTTTTTTTATTAATTCTTAAAGGCTTGTCCTTCAATGTGTATAGAGGATATGTTAATATCGCTTTCCTGCCCTCATTTCCTATTGGGTATTTTACTCTTGAAATGTACTTATGTCTACTTAATTAAATACAACTTATCCTTAAATCCTCTTAGTTGAAAAATAATGTGCTTTTAAAAATAAGTCAAGGTTGTGCAATAGCACATGTATTTTAACCTTGACTTGATTTTATAAAGCACATTATAATTCTTATATAGGATTTATATGATTTTTTATAAATAGCTTACAAAAAACGAGGCAAATACTATGCCCCATTTTTTGTTTTTTAATCATTAATTAGAAAAAAATTTTTTTCCATTTTCTTTAGTTCTTCTTCAATTTGTCTTTGCTTCAAACCTTTAAGCTTTATCCAATAATCTTGATTAACACAATTAGCTATTCTTAAAATTTCACCAACAGATAATGAAAGAGAAAATACACCTTCTATGCAATTATCTTTATACTGACAATTATTACATAATGAAGCATAATAAGGTTTTTGACTTGAATCTTTTATTTGCAGCCAATGCCCGTTACCCAAACTATATCCACTCATAGGTATTCCCGTTCCTTTCCTTATCATATTAGTTCTAAAATTCGAAGAAATTTTAGGAAAAGGAATACTCAATTTGTTTAATTCAAAATAGTTATTCTCTAAAAAATCATTTTGTACATTTCCCTGATATTCTACTCTTGGGCACAAGTCAAGTAACTTTAAATTCAATTCATTTTTAGAGCAAAATTGAATCAATTCAGGTATTTCATTAGCATTTTGCTTTGTAACTACACAATTTAGCCTTATAGAAATGTTTTTTGACTGCAAATATTGTATTTTCTTTAGTAACTCATCCGTTAATCTTTTAGGAGAAAAAGCATTTCCAAATCCATCTACACTAAATATTACTTCTGTTTGTGAGTTTAATTGGTCTATATATTTCTCAATATTATACCCATTAGTATTTATTCTCACTCTTACATCAGAGTTTTGTAGAAGGAAATCTAATAATTCTCCCAAATATGGAACTGTAGTAGGTTCTCCACCTGTAATTCTAAAATTTCTATAACCAGCTTCCAAAAAAGCTTTTATCACTTCTTTCAGCCGATTATAGTTCCACATACCTTGAACATTAGTAACACTTTCTCCTGTGCTTTGGCAATATGGACATTTAAAGTTACATTCAGTAGTAACTGCAATAGCAACATATTTAGAATTCATATAATCATATCCTTTCTATTTTTATTTTCTGCTAACTTTAAGTCAATATTAATATTAACATAAAACAATTGTATTTTCAAGGCCTTCAAAAAATACTTTCATATTTTAAACAAAATCCTACTTTTATTACTAAGCGATTTAGAAAAAAGGGAAATAAAAGGGAATTGATTTTATAATTCACTCATCATATAATGTTAGCATAGAAAAAATATAAATTAGCTCAAGACAGGTTGTCTTGGGTATTTTTTTATGTTTTTTTCATAAATTTAAATGAGGCGATTATATGATATTAGAAGAATTAATATTAGAAAAAACAAAGGTAAAATTTTATGATGACTATATAGTAGAAGATACTACTATACAAAAAGAATATATAGATAACATTATTATTACTTTAATATATAAAATAAACAAATCCCCTTTATTGTAATTTGTGTAAATTTCATATATAATTTAGACAAGTTAAAGACAAATTACAAGGAAAGGAGGAATTGTGCTAAGCCAAGGCACATATGCAATATATTTAAGAAAATCAAGAGAAGATATAGAGTCAGAAAAATATGGAGAAGGCGAAACTTTAGCAAGACATGAAAAGATATTAACCAATTTAGCTGAAAAAAGAAATTTAACTATTGGTAAAATATATAGAGAAGTTGTAAGTGGAGAAACAATCAGTGAAAGAAAAGAAATGCAAAAACTTTTAAAAGATGTTGAAAATGAAAAATGGACAGGTATTTTAGTTGTAGAAGTTGAAAGACTTGCTCGTGGAGACACTAGTGACCAAGGTAGAGTTTCAAAGGCTTTTAAATATTCTCATACCAAGATTATTACACCTGTTAAAACTTATGACCCAGATAATGAATTTGATGAAGAATATTTTGAATTTGGTTTATTTATGTCTAGGCGAGAATATAAAACAATTAATAGGCGTCTGCAAAGAGGTCGTGAAATCTCTGCTTCAGAAGGTAAGTTTGTTGGAAATATTGCCCCTTTTGGATATGATAGAGTAAAACTAAAAGATGCAAAAGGTTATAGCCTTAAAATAAATGAAAATGAAGCATCTATTGTTAAAGAAATTTTTAGGTTATATGCTTTTGAAAATGCCACTATAAATTCAGTTGCGAAACAATTAAATAAACTAAATTTAAAACCTAGAATTGCAAAAGAATGGTCTATTTCTTCCGTTAAAGATATACTTTCTAACCCTACATATATTGGTAAAATTGTATGGAATAGAAGAAAACAAAACAAGAAAACGAAAAATGGGCATCTTATTATTACTAGACCCCGTAATCAAGACTACTTAATTTATGAAGGACTACATAAGCCTGTTATTGATATTAAAACTTGGAAATTAGTTAGGGATAAACGAAAACAAAATACTCCAAAGGTTGGTCATTCAAATACTATTCAAAATCCATTAGTAGGTTTGGTATTTTGTGAAAAATGTGGCAAACCAATGCAAAGGAGACCTTATACAAAAGCTGATAAACCTGCAACACTTATATGTTCTAATCAAAAATGCAATAATATTAGTTCTAAACTTTATATTGTAGAAAATAAAATAATTGAAGCATTAAAAATATGGCTTGAAAATTATAAAGTAGATTATGAGAAATTACAAGATAGGTCAAAAACAGATAATAGTAATATGATAGAACGATCAATAACATCTACTAAAAAAGAACTAGAAAAGGAAAATGAAAAATTAGATAAAATCTATGACTTTTTAGAAAACGGAGTTTATAGTAAAGATGAGTTTATAAACCGTTCTAAAATTATAAAAGAAAATATACAAAGTTTAGAAAAAAAACTAACAGAATATCAAAATTTATTAGCTAAGAATGAAGAAATGCAAATACAAAAAGAAGTAATTATTCCTAAATTAGAAAATGTAATTGATTTATATGGTAAATTAGAAAATGCTGAAGATAAAAATATTTTACTAAAAAGTATTATTGCTAAAGTTACATATTTAAAAACAGAAAAAGCTATAAAAAAAGATTTAGACCCTAGTAATTTTGAATTACATATATATCCTAAAATACCTAAAACATAAACATTTTACAGTCAATAGTTAAAGTTGTAATCCCTGTCTTTAACTATTGACAACAAAATGGTACCCATTCTTCTGTACCTATATCATTTAATATTGCTTTTGCTTTTTGATCAGGCATACCAAATCTTTGTGATAAATATCTTAATGAAGCAGCAAGTTCTCCATCAGGACCTCCATATTGAGAAATAATTACCTTAGCAAGTTTTGGATCTGTACATTTAATATTAATTGGATATTGTAACATTTTATTATAAGTCCACATTAGTTATCTCCTCCTTCCCAAGGCCATGGTTCTTCAAGCCATCTCCATTTATTACATGGAAATTTTATAGTAAGAGGTCCATAAACCTTTTGATATGCATCTTTCATTGTTTTTAACTCATTACTGTATTTTCTGTGCAAACAAAGTGCTTTTTGATCTTCTGGATGAGTATCTAAATATAATCCTAATTCTGTTATTGCAAATTCAAGACATCTAATATTTTGTAACATTTCTTCTTTTTCTTGACAATCAATACGTCTTTCTTCAACTTGATTCATATTATTATTGTTCATATTATCATTCATTGAATTGCAAGAACAATCTCTATTTTCCTTTAACAACATTTATTGCACCCCTTCCCTATTTTATTTGTTCTAGCTATATATGCTATTTCTTCCATTGATTGACCTGGTGCATATGGGCTAACTAATTCAGGAAATATTGTACCCATTTTTAGTCCTACACATGGTTTAAAAGTTTTATCCATATATTGAAATGGAACATAACTTTGTGCTAACATTGGATTTTCTGGAAATACATTATATTCTTCATCAAATCCACAATTGCAACTATTTGTGTAATCTTCATATGAAACAACGTTATTACAACTTTGTTCCATTATTTGCTTTTCTGTTTCGCAATTTGTGTTGCTGTATTCGTTATTCATACAACAACTTCTTCTGGTATTTCTAAACATTTTTATTCCTCCTTTTACTTCATTATATGAGAAAATTTGACATTTGCCACTAAAAATAATAGATTGCCAGAGGGGACGGGCTATTTTGGCACAAGTAGGGGGCGTTCCTTTAATCCCCATTGTCCCGAATTTTAGAGATTAAATGAATGCCCCTTACTTGTGCCAAAATAGCCCGTCCCCTCTGGCAATCTGGCAATCTATTAATTTTATTTTGCATAATTATCTATTTTTTTTATAAATATTACATTCTCCACAATATTAATAATTCCATAGCATAATATTATTATTCCTACTGTTTGCAATATTGCTCCTGTATTTATTAAAATATATATACCTGCTATTATGGTAATAATTGATAATACTATAGATAATAGCCAAATCTTTGATTTAAATTCTTTCCATACAATACTTGTTTGCAAGTTCATTATTCCACTATATATTATCCATATAGCAATTAATATTCTAAATATTGAAAGTATTATATTTGAACAAAACATTATAATAATACCTGCAATTATAGCCACTATTGCCATAGCTAATAAGTAATTATTATTCCTATCTCCTGACATATAATCTATAATTTTTAGTATTCCCATTATTATTACTATTCCACCTAAAATAAATGATATTATAGACATTATTTCATTTGGTCTTGCTATTAATACTATTCCAAATAATATAAAAATCAAAGATACTACTATATCAGTCCAGCTTGATTTTTTTAAAAAATTTTCTAACATATTTTTTCCTTCTTTCATATAACTTTTTCTACATTTAATATATCATAAAAAAATAAGTTTGCATATTATTTTTTTACATTTTATAGACATAAATAATATTTATATCTCTCTTTATTAATCGTATCATTTAGTTAGTCAAATGCAAAATAATAATTATTATTTTAGCATTCCTCTTTTTAATATTTCTAATTCCTGAATTAAATTATTTTTTCCTTCTTGTTTAGTTATTTTTCCTGATATTACTTCTATACTAATTGTTCTAGCTAATACTGATATTATTTTTAACATATACTTGATATCTTCTTCGCTTTCTATATTTAATATTTCAATATCAATGATTTCATCAATATTTCCTTGTTTTTTTTCTTCTTGAAAAATATTTATATTATTCCTTTTTAGTTCTTCCATTATATTTCTATATAAATTAAACTGATCTTTTTCTTTTACGCTCTCTATCATATACTCAAATATCTTTATTGTTGCTTCAAATATATTGCCATTTGCTTCAATTAAAAGTTTTCTGATTTTTTCTTTTTCTTTTACCATATATTTTTGTACTATATATTTTATAGCATCTTCCTTGTCTTCAAAATATTGATAGAAGCTCCCTCTAGGTATTTTTGCTTTTTCTATTATGTTACTTATAGATGCCTTCTCAAATGTTGTTCTTCCAAATTCTTCTTCAATTGCTTTTTCTATATTTTCTCTTTTTTCCTTGTTTAAATTAAAAAATGTTGCTTTTGGCATTTTTATCACCTCTCTATGACACTTTGTCATCTCTTCTATTCTACAAAATAGATTTGAATTTGTCAAGGAATGCAAAAAATTTATGAGCAAACAGATTTTTAATAATATTTTGACATAGTATAAATTTCTTACACTCTTAACTTAACATTATTCAGCTAGTTTTTTTGATAATTCTTTCGTAAAATAAGGATTTTTCATTGGTGCAACATCGTTTTAATAATATTGATAAGTTTTTGGATATTTTAAAATTGCAATTAATATCTATACAGCAAAAAAATAACACTTATTTTCAAGTGTTATAATCTATTACTTATGCATTTTCAGTTTCTTTTTTTGCAATTACTTCTTTGCCATCATAATATCCACAATTCTTACAAACTCTATGTGGCATTACTGGTTCATGGCAATGTGGGCAAGTTGCTAATTTTGGTTCTTCTTTCTTCCATGTTGATCTTCTTAAATGTGTTCTAGCTTTTGACCATCTTCTTTTTGGTTGTGCCATCTAAATCCCTCCTTGTTCAAAGATATATGTATATATCTATTCAATTTTTCACTATTTAATCACTACAAAATTATACAAGTAAATTCCTTATTTGTCAATACTTGTTATTTGATTATTCACAATATTTTTTATAAATTTTTCTTATATTTTCTTTTGTTAGTACTTTTTCTATTCCATCTTTAGCTACTTGTTCTAAAACTTCTGTAACAAAATCTTTTATTTTAGGATTAGCTTTTATTATATTTTTTTCTCTATTCCAATATTCTAACTCATATTCCTTTGTCCAATTTTTTCCCTCATATATCATACCAGCTGCTATTTTATCACAGATCATTTCAACAGCATATTTATATGGCATAATTGGAGTTACATTTGGAGCATTTTCATCTATCCAATATTCTGAATGATGTTTATTTCTCCCTTTGTGATGTAACCATGCTTCTGAATATCCTTTATCTTTTTTTGCTTCTATTATTGGAGAATGTGTTCCTACATAATATTTTATACTTTCCCCAAACTCTGTTATAGAATATTTTGACATATCATGCCAAAATCCTCTCCATGGTTCTCCTGCTTTACAACATAGCTTAAAAACTACCCATTTATGCTTTGTAATAAGTTTAAAATGTTTTACCATATTCTTAAAATTCATATCTAAATTCATTCCCTTTTATTAAATATATCGTTGTACTTGAAACAAAATGATAATTGATTTTTACTTCTATTCATATAGTTTACTACATCTTTTAATTAAAATCAATAAATTTTATTAGCTTTTTTGCATAGAATATATATTATTAAGAATTGGAGGAATAAATTTATGTGTGGATTTGTTGGATTTTCTAGTTTTAAAAATAAACTTTCAAATTCTAGATTTATAATAGAAAATATGAATTCAACTTTAATGCAACGTGGACCTGATGAATTTGGTTATTATATAAATAACAATATCACACTTGGTCATAGGCGACTTATTGTGGTTGACCCAGAAGGCGGAAAACAACCGATGATTGAAAAATTTTCTTATGGTGAGTATGTAATTGTTTATAATGGTCAGATATATAACACAAAAGAATTAAGAAAAACTTTAGAAGAAAATGGTTTCCATTTTAATAGTCATAGTGATACTGAAATATTATTAAAAAGTTATATTTATTTTGGAAATGATGTTGTAAACCATTTAAATGGTATTTTTGCTTTTGCAATTTGGAACGAACATAAAAAAGAATTATTTTTGGCTAGAGATCATTTTGGAGTAAAACCTTTATTTTATACTATTCAAAATAATACTTTAATATTTTCATCAGAAATAAAAGCTATCTTTGAATATCCTGGTATAGAAAAAATACTAGATAGTCAAGGAGTTTGTGAATTATTTGGTATAGGCCCTGCTCATACTGCTGGAACTACAATCTTTAAAAATATTTATGAAATAAAACCTGCTCATTTTGCTATTTTTAATGCGTCTGGTCTTCATGTTAAAAGATATTGGAAACTTGTATCTAAAGAACATAACGAAAATCTTGCTCAGACCTCTTCAAAATTAAAATTTCTGTTAAATGATGCAATTACCAGACAATTAGTTTCAGATGTACCACTATGTACATTTTTGTCAGGTGGATTAGATTCTAGTATAATAACTAAATTTGCAAGTGATTATTGTCAAAAAGAAGGCTTTCCTCCTTTAGATACTTATTCTATAGATTATGTTGATAATGATAAAAATTTTGTTAAAAGCGATTTTCAGCCAAATTCAGATAACTATTACATTGAATTAATGACTAAAAGTCTTCATACAAGACATCATAACATAGTTATTGATACTCCTGAACTTAGTAAGTATTTAGAAGATGCAATGATTGCTCGTGATACCCCAGGCATGGCTGATATTGATTCTTCTTTATTGCTATTTTGTAAAAATGTAAAAAAAGAAATGACTGTTTCTTTGACAGGAGAATGTGCTGACGAAATATTTGGTGGTTATCCGTGGTTTTTCCGTGAAGATGCACTAAATAGCAATACTTTTCCTTGGTCTATTGCTTTATCCGAAAGGCAAAGTTTACTTAATCCTGGAATTGGAGAAAAAGTTGATTTAAAAGAATATATTGATTTTAGATATAAAGAAAGTTTAGATGAAGTCGATATCCTTGATACTGATTCTAAAGAAACCGCTGAAAAAAGAAAAATTTCACATTTAACACTTAATTGGTTTATGCAAACTCTTTTGGATAGGTCTGATAGAATGGCTATGTATAATGGTTTTGAGCTTAGAGTTCCTTTTTGTGATTATAGGCTAGCCGAATATGTTTGGAATATCCCTTGGGAAATGAAAGCTTTAAATGGACGCGAAAAAGGCTTGCTTCGTTATATTTGCAAAGATCTTTTACCTGATGAAATTGTGAATAGGAAAAAATCTCCTTATCCTAAAACCCATAATCCTAATTATCTTGCAGAAGTTAAGTCAATGCTTACTGATATTATGAATAAGCCTAATGCTCCTATTAATGATTTGCTAAATAGAAGTTATATTTTAGATATTTTAAATACTGATGGTAAAGCTTTTTCAAGGCCATGGTTTGGTCAATTAATGACAGGTCCTCAACTTATGGCATATTTGTACCAAGTTAATACGTGGCTTGAAAGGTATCAGCCAAAAATTGAATTGTAGAATATTTCATTATTTCTTATAAAACTGCTATTTTAGCCATTTCTCAATAATAAGCTATTAAAAAAACAAGGGGATGAATTTTTGCAATTTATATCTATTTTCCCCTTGTTTTATATAAAATTATTTTTACTTTTTATCTAATTATTAATCTTTCTAATACTTTTTTGTTTGCTTTTTTAATGTAAAAGTGTCAGATAGTGTATCTTCTGAATTTGTACCAACAAATACTCTAAATTCTCCTTCTTCAGATTCATATTCTAAATTTTCATTCCAAAATTTAAGCATATCTTCACTAATCTCAAAAGTTATTTCTTTTTCTTCTTTTGGTAAAATTAATACCTTATTAAATGCTTTTAATTCCTTTACTGGTCTTACAACTCTTGCAACTAAATCTTGAATGTATAATTGAACTACCTCTTCCCCCTCTATATCACTATCATTTTTTACTTTTACAGTTACCGTTATTTTTGAATTCTCAGTCAATATTTTATTACTCAATTTCAAACATGAATATCTAAATTTAGAGTATGATAATCCATATCCAAAAGGATAATAACTTTCTGTTGGAATATCTTGATATCGCGAAACAAATCTAGTATTATCTTTATGTGGTCTTCCCGTATTATAATGATTATAATAAATTGGACATTGACCAGTAGCCTGGGGAAAACTCATTGTCAATTTGCCCGTCGGATTGACATCTCCAAATATCACATCTGCAATTGCATTTGCTCCTTCTGTTCCTGGAAACCACACTTCTAGTAAACCATCAACTTGTTCGACAATGTCTTTTAAAACCAAAGGTCTACCATTAAATATGATAGCAACTATTTTTTTATTTAATTTAGAAAGTTCTTTTAATAATCTTTTTTGTATATTAGAAATTTCAATATCCGCTCTTGAACAAGCTTCTCCACTCTGTTTATAATGTTCTCCTATTGCTAATACAATAGTATCCACTTGCTTTGCTACTTCTATAGCTTCTTTTATGTAATTTTCCAATTTTTCTTTTTCATTTTCTATATGGATGATATTACCTCCATCTGCTTGTAAAATTTGATTTATTTCTTTTTCTTCTAAAATTTCACTTCCTTTTGCATAAATTACATTTTCTTTTCCTATCTTAGCTTCAAATGCCTCCTTTAATGTTGTGATTTTAGATTTATCGGAAAACATCGACCATGAACCCAATATTGCAATATTATCTGCATATGGTCCAATCAATGCTATTTTTTTCCCTTTCTTTAATGGTAATACATTATTTTCATTTTTTAATAATACAAATGTTTTTGCTGTTAATTCTCGTGCTTTTCTAAGATGCTTTTCATTTAATAAGGTTTTCTTTTCTATTTCACTATCTAAGTCTTTATAAGGATTTTCAAATAAACCTAATTTATTTTTCAATTTTAGAATTCTTAAAACCGCTTCATCAATTATTTCTTCTGAAACCAATTTTTCTTCTATTAATTGCTTTAGATTATTTGCATATACATTAGACATCATATCAATATCTACTCCTGCTGTAATCGCTTTATATGCTGCATCTTTTTTATCTTTTGAAACTCCATGTTCAATTGTTTCTTCTATCGCTGAATAATCTGAAATTACTATTCCTTTAAATCCTAACTCTTTTCGTAATAAATCTTTCAATAGCCATTTATTTATTGTAGCAGGAATTCCATTTACAACATTAAATGATGTCATTATCATTTCAACGCCACTATCAATCGCTTCTTTATATGCCGGCATATAATATTGTCTAAATTCTCTTTGCGACATATCAACTGTGTTGTAATCTCTCCCCGCTTCTACAGCACCATATGCAGCAAAATGCTTAACACATGATACCATCCCTTCTTTTTTATTACCATTGACTTCTTTATGAGCTTTAACCATAGCTCTCGCAAATACTTGTCCTAAGTAGGGATCTTCTCCTCCAATTGACTCCATCACTCTTCCCCATCTTGAGTCTCTTACTAAATCCACCATTGGAGAAAAATTAATATTTGCTCCGTGCTACTTTTGCCTCTTTTACTGCTAATTTTGTGCATTCATATACAACATTACTGTCCCACGAGCATCCTTGTGCAAGTGGTATCGGTAAAACTGTCTTATATCCATTTATAATATCAGCCATAAAAAGCAATGGTATTTTTAGTCTATTTTTTGACAAATATTCTTCTTGCACTTTTCTTATTTTTTCTGTTCCTATTATATTTAATATAGAACCAACATTATACAACATTTCATTTGATAAACCTAAATTTTTTAAAGGCCCTGTTGTAACCTCAACATTATCCATCAAAAAAACTTCTCCTGCTACTTGAACAAGTTGACCTATTTTTTCTTCTAATGTCATCTGCCTTAATAATTTATTTAGTTCTTTATCTTTCATGTTTTTATCTTCTCCCTTTCTTTTGTAAATCCTAACAACTCTAATCCTTTTATTACATATCTATTCTTCATAAAATATTTCCAAATAAGTCCAGTAAAATAGTTCTCAATCATCATCATAGATATTCCTTTATCAATTCCAATCACTTCCTTTGAGTACCATTCTCCATTTTCTAAATTATATCCATCAATAAATCCATATTTTCCCCATAATTTTGGGTAATTATTATAAAAGTTTTCTAATGCTTTTATACTTAGCTCTGGTGTAAATACAATGGAACCTATTGGACCACATGGACTAACTGTTCCATCATTTTGTTTATCTACATCTGCCAAAGCTGGTATTGCTCCATATCCCCCAGAATATCCATTAGGTCCTACACAAGCTGTTAATCCCCATGAATTCTCATTAAATGTTTTAAATCTATCTTTATTTTTAATGCAATATATTCTATTTGCCAGTGTTGCTTTTTTAGAATTTTCAAACCAGTCAATTCCATTATCATCTTTTCTATCTCTAAAGTCTATCCATGCATGAGAAAATTGATAAGTAAATAATGTTCCACAATATGTATAAATAATATCTTCTATTCCTGCATATGTAGAGTTTGGTTTTTTTATGTCATCATACATATTTTTATTAATTGGATAGCTTGGGGAAGCTACTCCTAAAACATACATCATTAATTGTTCAGCATACATATCCCATTGTCCCCAAAATCCTGTTTCTGGTTTATATCCCATATAAAAATAATTATTTTTTTTATTTCGATACCATTGCCAATTAATTCTTTTATATAATTCTTCTGCTTTTTGTTTTATCTCTCCTTTGAAAAATTCTCCTGCTAATATGGCTCCACATATAAAAATAGCTGTATCAATAATGGATATCTCACAATTCCATTCTCTTTTTCCTGTGTGCATATTCACAAAATGATAATAAAATCCATTTACTCCTTCCGTATAATTCAAAAATGTATCTAATGTTTTGCTTGCTCTTTTATATGCTTCTGGATAAGAAATCCATTTTCTGTTAGTTCCAATGACTAAAGCTGCTAATCCATATCCAACAGATGCAATACTTGCAATATCATCTGCATACATGTCTTTATCTCTAATTAAACCATATCCTTTACTTTTTGAATCTAAATTTGCCTCTTTTATAAAAAAGCGATAACATGCTTTTAATTCTTTTTTCAATAATGAATTTCCATATTTCTTTATTATTCTCATATATATCACCTACTACTATATTAGCATATTTCTATTGTCTTTTCTATGGGAATTTTTACTATACTACAGATGATACTCTGTTTTGTTCTCAAAGCCACAAAAACTAATTTTTTAGATTAATTCTTATCTATGGCTCTGTAAGCTTATACTCAATATTTTTATTACTTCTTGAAAGTTAGATTCGTTTTTTATCAAAAGTACATATTCTTTATAATTATGCTTTGTTTTTACTTATTTTGGTATTTTTATTATTTTTACTTTCCATTATAATTTCTCTTTATCGTTTATTTTAGGTAATCACATAACATATATTTACTTTTATAAAAATTGCAGATTTTTAATTTTGCCCTTTTCTTACTCTCTCTACCAATTTGTGGCTTGAAAGGTATCAGCCTAGATTAGAGTTATAGAAAGTTTTTGAGGTCGCAAATTGCGACCTTTATTGCTTTGTATTCTTTTCTAATTATTATTCAGTTTTTAAATTATCATAAAATATTTTACCAATTTTTCCAACAATTTGCTTATCTCCTTTTATTTCTTTACAATTATATACTGAAACTCCTATGTAATAAATTTGATTATTTATATTTATTATTCCAACATCGTGATTTATATAATCTAATACTCCTGTTTTATGTGCAAACTCTACATCATCATATATATATCGCATAATTTGATCTTGGCTTCTTTGTTTCTTTAATATATTTATTGCTAAATTACATAAACTATTATTTAGTATTCTTTTGTTATATAATGCTTCAAAGGTTTTAAGCATATCTTTTTGATTCATATAATTTTCTTTTCCATTTTTTCTTGCAACATTATCTAACATAAATCTGTTTAACTCAGTTTCTTCTAAATTCAATTCATTTTTTATGTATTGATTTATATAATCAAATCCAACTTTTTTTATCAAAACATTTGTAGCAGTGTTATCAGATTTTATAATCATCCAATTAATCAGTTCTTCTATTGTATAATATTCTTCTCCTTATTCAAATACAGTTGTATCTTCTAATATGTCCATTTTATTTACAAAAATCTGGTCAGTTAAGTTAATTTGAGTTTGTTTAATTTTCTCTAGTACAACCAACATGATTTGAACTTTTATAGTAGATGCAGATATGATTTTTTCACATTCATTTCTGTAATATATATTTTTATTATTTTTTATGTCCTTACATAGAATTGATATATCTTCATTTGCATTATCTAATAATTTATTAATCTCAATCTCTATATTACTCATACTTTCTTTTCCTAACATTTTCTTAATCCCCTTTGATTTCTGAAATATATTATACAATTTTTATTTATTTTATACAAGTTTTTCTGACGACTTTTACAGCAGAAATGCAAGTTTTTACTGTCACTTTTTGTGATTAATTGTAATTTATTTTGACGATTTATGACTTTATATTTATTTTCTCTTTATAATTTTTCTTTTGGCAACTTATTGCTAGCAGCTATCTTCTTACTTTCTGATTTAACTCTTCTCTCTAATTTTTTTAAATCTTCTGCAGGTTTTAAATTTTCTGGTTTTATACCTCTTTTATTTAACATATTTCTTACACTTAAGTTATTATCTACATGCTCCTCAGTTATACTTTCTTCTCCATACATATCTTTTTCAGTTACATTGTAATTCGTCATTTCTGTCGCTAGATTTTTTGCTGCAATTGTTAATGTTGGTAAAAAATCAGCAAGAGGTCTATTTTCTTTCACTCCGTATTTTGCTTTCATCTGCATTGTATTTAAACCACCAAATAATGCAGAATCTCCTTTCGAACGAATTCTTGCAAATCCTAAATCATCCACTCCTCTTTCATAAATATTTTTAGATAGGTGCTTTTCAGATTCTTTTAGTTTTTCTCTTGCTTCTAATCGATTCATTAGTCTTATCCTGTCTTCAATTATTTCTTGTTTTCTAGTTTGTACTGCAAAATATGTTTGAGCAAATGCGATTTCTTCTTTTTTAGAATCTCCATTTTGGGCAATTAAATAACAAGCATATCTTGTTAGCATATAGTCTTGTAACTTTCTTCTTGCACCTGATCCTATTTGTACCATTTTCGTGATCTCACGAAAATGGTTATCAACTTCTATCCTAGCATTTTCACAAGATTGCATTGCTTTTTTTATCGTTTCAATAAAGTTTTCCCATCTTTTGTAACCCAATTTAATCTGTAAATCTCTTGCATACCAAAATTCTATATTGTCTTTTTCTTCCTTATTGATAATAGAATCGAATTTTTCTTTTAATTCTATTAGCTTTGATTTTTCAAATTTCATAACTATCACTTCCTTGCAATATTTACTCATAATAACATATTCGTATTTTTTATTGCTTTTTTAGTATGTTGTTACAATATTTATGATATTATTGCATGGTATATTTTAAAACAATTGTTCGTATTTGTCAAGTACTTTTTCTAATATTTATTTTTATTTAAATCATTTAATTTCATAATAAAAATTTTTTCTATAACTTCTTGAAAAGTAGGTCCATTCTTATTAAAAGTACGAATGACTTTATAATTGTCTTCTGATTCACTTTTTATATTTTTATTTTCTATTATAATTCCTCTTTATTATTTATTTTAAGTAATCACATTAAATATATATTTGTCTTTATAAAAATTGCGGATTTTTAATTTTGTACTTTTCCTACTCTCTCTAAGAATATAGCCTCGTGTCTTTTTCTGACAGCCAATGACAGGTCCACAGCTTATGGCTTATCTTTGCCAGGTGAATATGTGGCTTGAGAGGTATCAGCCAAAATTAGAGTTATAAAATGTTTTAGATGTCGCAATTTGCGACATCTAAACTTCATCTGGTTGGTCAATCAATCAGTTTATCCCACGGGATCAAAATAATTAATAAACCGATTGTTACAGTGGTAACTGCCGCATCCGTTTCTTCCTGCCATGCCATAATTCCTGCAACTATGGCTACGCAAATAACTGCGATAGTCTTTAAAATAATAAATTCCATATTTTCCTCCTTGCCAATTGGCTTTCCAAAATAAGTTAACGGGTTGCTATCTATTTATACTGCTCTTAAATTAGAACAGGAATCTTAAAAAAATATATTTATATATTAGCATGTTTTTTAAGCATTTTCAACTGTAATTATTTATTTTCTCTATATATTCCTTATCCTTTATTTTTGAAATTGCAAAACATTTTTTTCCTAAATCTTTTAGTGATGCTCCTATATGATATAATTCTTTATTATCAATTACGATAAATCTATCATGAAATTTATTGGTATATGCTAATTTTAATACTGGATACTGCTTATTAAATTTTTGAATATCCAAATTCCTTATATTGCTATTCGATGTTGTTAATATTACTACTTCTACATCTATATTTTTCTTTGATAACATTTTTAAAACACTATCATCTACATAGTTATCTATGATTAAAATTTTTTGTTTCGCCCTTTTTATAATATCTATAACTAAACTATATGCGTCATAAATTTGTCCATCAAAAAATATTTTTTGTTTAAATTCTTCATATTGATCTTTTTGTAATTCATCAAAAACTTTTTCAAACTTTTTTTCATGCTCTGTTAACATTTTGTTTTGTTCTAATATTTTATCTTCTACGTTTATTAGTCTTTCAAATATTTGTCCATTTCTTGCAATAAATCTTCGCATTTCAACAAAAGCATTCATAATACTAATACTTACTTGTATCGCTACCTGATTTCTTAACAATCCTGAAAGCATTGCAATTCCCTGTTCTGTAAATACATATGGTAATGTTCTTCTGCCTCCATAGTTTTCTTTTTCCAAACTTGAGGTTGCAAATTGCAACCTCAAGTTTTCTGTCTCCGTTTCTGATAATTGAAAACAAAAATTTTCTGGAAATCTTTCTTTATTTCTTCTTACAGCTAAATTAATATATTTTGTTTCATAATGATATAACATAGCTACATCACTATCTAACATTACCTGTTTTCCTCTAATTGTATAAATCAAATTCTTTATGTTTTCTGTTTCACATTTTATTACATCTGATTCTTTATTTACTAGTATAA
This sequence comes from uncultured Clostridia bacterium, assembly GCA_944386175.1. Lineage (GTDB taxonomy): Bacteria > Bacillota > Clostridia > TANB77 > CAG-508 > CAG-269. The sequence continues at coordinate 806 of CALXAB010000015.1, read as the reverse complement.
TATTGTCGTTTTCTTTTTCCATAACTATCACTTTCCTTATAATATAACTTATAATATCATATTTAGATGATTTATTATTCTAATTTTACTTCATTTATCACAATTTGTATGATATTACTACACTAGTATAAAACATTTGTTTGTAATTGTCAAGTGTTTATTTTAATATTAATCTTTATATAAATCATTTAATTTCATAATAAGAATTTTTTCCATAACTTCTTGAAAAATTGGTCCATTATTATTAAAAGTACGAATGACTTTATAATTGTCTTCTGATTCACTTTTTATATTTTTGTTTTTATTATTTTTATTTTCCATTATAATTCCTCTTTATTATTTATTTTAGGTAATCACATTAAATATATATTTCTTTTTATAAAAATTGCAGATTTTTAATTTTCCTCTTTTCTTACTCTCTAAGAATATGGCCTCGTGTCTTTTTATAACAGTCAATGACTCGGTTCTCAGCTTATGGCATACCTTTGCCAGGTAAATATGTGGCTTGAAAGGTATCAGCCTAAGATTGAGTTGTAAAAGTAATTAGAGGATTCTATCTTTTTAGAATCCTCTTAAGAAAATCTAATCATCATAAAATGCTATAAGCCATCCACTCCATAGAGTTGATATTCTTTCTTTAAGCTTATTGCTATCATTTAGCATCTCTTTCATTTCTTGTTCCGTATAATATCCTTTGGGATTAGGAAATAAATTACTTATAGTTGCTACATAAAAATGATAAAATAAGAATGTATGAAAAATCAAAAATAGTGATGTACAAACATACATTCTTTTTTGTATACTTG
>CALXAB010000014.1 GCA_944386175.1 uncultured Clostridia bacterium | reverse complement strand
AATAGCCCCTTCCCAATGGCAATCTCAAGGTCCGTCCCTACTGTCCCTAATTTTCGGGATTAAAGGAACGTCCCCTAGTTCTAAAATTAGAAAATGATTAATATTATATATTAGTAATAAACTTGTACAAGGAAAGGAATGTGAGTAAAAAATGAAAAATAAAAAGATAATAGTAATATTTTTGGTTTTGATAATAATTGTTTTGGTTGGGGGATATTTTGGAATAAAATATGTGAAAGATAAGCAAGAGGAAACTTCTGTTGAGGAATATATTCCAGAAGAGGAAATAACAGAGGAGCAATTAAGACAGACAATAGTAAGTTTATATTTTCCAAATAAAGAAACGAATGAAATAAATCCTGAAGCGAGATTAATTGATATTAATGAGATTATAAATAGTCCATATGAAAAATTAGTTAATTTGTTAATTGAAGGTCCTAAAAATGAAAAAAATAAAAAAATAATCCCAGAAAATACAAAAATACAAAAATATTATATGGAAGGGGATTGTTTATATTTAGATTTTTCAAGCGAATTTTTGAATTATAATAAGGAAGAAAAAGAGATTATGATAAAATGCATAGTAAATACTTTAACAGAATTAACAGAAGTTAATAAAGTAAAGTTTTTAATTAATGGTCAAGAAAATTCAGAATTTGCTGATTCTTATGAGAGAGAAAAATAAATAATACAATAAAAAATAACTTAAAATAACCATTTATTAGATAAAAATTATAATAATTATTATAGATAAAATTATGATAATAATTATAGATAAAAATTTTAGCAAATAGGTTATTTTAAGTTATTTTAAAATTTTATATAGTTTTATATATTTTAGAAAATTGTTGAAATTATTTAGAAAATATTCTACTTCATTTAATGAACATATTGTATTTTTTTTGCAACATTTAAATTTTTCTGTGAAATTTTTGGGTTTATTTTTAGGTGAATTTAATTTTCTAGACATGTTATCATCCTTTCAATTTAAAAATAGAGTATTTATATATTATATGAAAAAGATTAAAAATTGATTATGTAAAAAATAATATTGACAAATTAAGGTGATAGATTTTATACTATTAATAAATACTAAAAATTATATTTTGTATTAAAATAATAATCAAATATGGAGATTTTATGAAAGTAGAATTAAAAGATAATGAAAGAATAGATGATTTAGAGATAAATAATTTAAAAATAATTCAAAATACAGAAGGTTTTTGTTTTGGAATTGATAGTGTTTTACTTTCTAATTTTGCAGAAAATATAAAAAAGCAATCTAAAGTATTGGATTTAGGAACAGGTACAGGAATTATACCTATACTATTGTGTGCAAAGACTTACTTAAAAAAAGTGATTGGAGTGGAAATACAAGAAGAAGTTTATGAAATGGCAAAAAGAAGTATAGACCTAAATAATTTAAATGATAAATTTGAGATTATTAATGCAAATATTTTAGATTTAAATAAAATATTTAATAAAAATAGTTTTGATGTGGTAATAACTAATCCACCATATAAAAAGAAAAATACAGGTATGTTAAATGAAAACAATAAAAAGATAATATCTAGACATGAAATTACAGCTAGTTTGGAAGATTTTATAAAAATAGCAAAAGATATGTTAAAGGACAAAGGAGAATTTTATATGGTGCATAGGCCAGACAGACTGGTAGATATTATAAGTATAATGAGGAATTATAAAATAGAACCTAAACAAATAAGGCTTGTTTATTCTGATAAAAATCAACCAGCAAATTTGGTATTAATAAAAGGTATAAAAAATGCAAGACCATTTTTAAAATTTGAAAAAAATTTATATATTTATGATGAAAATAAAAATTATAGTGAAGAAATTAAAAAAATATATAATAAATAAAAATGAAAAAAATAGAATAAATTAGAATAAAATCGAAAAAAATAGAAAAATAGAGAAAATATAATTTTTGAAAATTGAATTAATAAATAATTGAATTAATAAATGCAAAAAAATAAAAAAAATAGAATAAATTAGAATAAAATCGAAAAAAATAGAAAAATAGAGAAAATACAATTTTTAAAAAATTGAATTAATAAATAATTGAATTAATAAATGTAAAAAAAATGAAAAAAATAGAATAAATTAGAATAAAATCGAAAAAAATAGAAAAACAGAGTAAATACAATTTTTTAAAATAAAAATGTGAAAAAATAAAAGTGTAAAATTAATTTAAATAAATATAATAAAAATAATTAATAAATTAGAAAAAATAAAATATAAAAATAAATTAAATAATTGTAAAAGAGGAATAAATATGAATGAAAAAGGAATTTTATATCTTGTAGCAACACCGATAGGTAATTTAGAAGATATCACATTAAGAGCAATTAGAATATTAGAAAGTGCAGATTTAATAGCAGCCGAAGATACTAGGCAGACATTAAAATTATTAAATCATTTACAAATTTCAAAGAAACTAATAAGCTACCATAGACATAATGAAGAAATAAAGACAGAGATTTTAATTAAAGAATTAAAAAAAGGAAAAAATGTAGCATTAGTTTCAGATGCTGGTACTCCAGGAATTTCTGATCCTGGGGAAGAAATTATAAAAAAATGTATAGAAGAGGATATAAAAATAGTTCCAGTACCAGGTGCTTGTGCAATGATAAATGCTTTAATTGCTTCTGGGATAAGTACAAAAGAATTTGTATTTTTAGGTTTTTTACCTATAAATAAAAAGCTAAGAAAAAATAAATTAGAAGAGATAAAAAATGCAAGTAAAACAGTTATTTTATATGAAGCACCTCATAAATTATTAGATACATTAGAAGATTTAAAAGAAATAATAAATGATAGAAAAATTGTATTAGCTAGAGAGTTAACGAAAATACATGAGGAATTTATTAGAGGAGATATAAATTTATTACTTAATAAAGCTAGAGAAATAAAAGGAGAGATTGTTTTAATTATAGAAGCTAATAAAAATGAAAAAGAAAATAATTTTGCAAAATTAAGTGTTGAAGAACAATATAATTTGTATAAGGAGCAAGGATTAGATAAAAAAGATATAATAAAAAAAATAGCAAAAAATAAAAATGTAAATAAAAATGAGATTTATCAAAAATTTATTGATATTGATTAAATTGGAAAAAGCAGTATAATATTTAAAAATATGATTGATACTGCTTTTTATAATAGATGAAATATATCATTATAATAATTAACAATAAATTTTACTAGGTAAAAATATGCTAATAAAAATATATAAGTATATAAGAAAATACTTATTAAGTTTTTTCATTTAGCTTGCCTATTTTTTTTGAACAATTTTCACATATTAATTTATCATTAAAATTATATAAATTTTCTGTACTTCCACAGAAAATGCAATTTGGTTCGAATTTTTTTAAAACTATGGAAGAGCCATCTACATAAATTTCAATAGGGTCTTTTTCAATAATATTAAATTGATTTCTAATTTCAATTGGAATAACAACTCTGCCTAATTCGTCTACACGTCTAACAATTCCTGTTGACTTCATAAAAACACCTTCCTTCTTAAAAAGTTATTTTCAAATCCTATAGAAGTAATATATCATAAATAAATGTATAGGTCAATTAAATTGTAATAAAAAGTCAATTTTAGAATAAAATTATTTAGGTGATAAGTTATGCTAAATATAGTTTGGCCAATTTTTGTAATAATATCATTTTCTTATGGAATTTTTTCAGGAAATTTAGAAAACTTAAATTCTTCAGTTTTTAATAGTGTTAATGATGCTATAAATTTGACTATTAGTTTGTTAGGTACAATGTGTTTATGGTGTGGAATTATGCAGATTGCAAATAAAACATCAGTTATTGATAAATTAACAAAAATATTAAAACCATTAATAAGGATAATTTTTCCAAAAATTAATACAAAAATAGAAAAAGAAATATCAATGAATATGATAGCAAATATTTTAGGCTTAGGGAATGCGGCAACACCATTGGGGTTAAAGGCTATGAAAAGTATGCAAGAGGAAAATCCTAAAAAAGAAATATTATCAGATTCAATGCTAATGTTTATAATTATAAATACAGCTTCTATTCAAATTATACCAACAACAGTAATTGCAATAAGAAATTCAATGGGGTCTAGTAATCCTACTGCTATTGTAGTTCCTATATGGATAGCTAGTGTAATTACAGCTACAGCAGGGATAATTATTACCAAGATTTTTATAAAATTAGATAAAAAGGAGAAAAAATAATGCAAATGGTAAATTTTATTTCTAATTTAGCTATGCCTCTAATGATATTGATAATTGTTATATATGGAGTACTTGAAAAAGTAAAGATTTTTGATAATTTTTTAGAAGGTGCAAAAGAAGGAATAAAAATAACGATGAGTATTTTTCCAACATTAATAGGTTTATTTGTAGCAATAGGAGCTTTGAGAAGTTCTGGAATTTTAGATTTAATAATAAATTTTGTTACACCTTTATTAAATGTTGTGAATTTTCCAAAAGAAATAATGCCACTTGCAATGCTTAGACCAATCTCTGGAAGTAGTTCAATTGCTATAGCAACAGATATTATGAAAAATTATGGAGTTGATAGCCAAATAGGAATTATTGCTTCAACAATTATGGGATCTACTGAAACAACTTTATATACTATTGCTATATATACAAGTTGTATAAAAGTAAAAAAGATAAGGTTTGTATTAGGGGTTGCTTTATTAGCTGATGTTATTGGAATTGTTACTAGTGTAGCTGTTTGTCGAATTATGTCGTAATTTTTTTCTTGACATTTTTGTATTTTGATATTATAATAAATTAAATTAAATTAATTCAAAAGGAACAATTTTATGATAATTAAATTAATTTTATTTATTCTGATTTTTTTAATCGTCAAGAAAATTATAATCAAAATTTTAGCCAAGAAATTTTTAAAAGAAATTAATAATTAATTATATATTTAATTTATGGTTATATATAAATGTATGTAAGTATATAATTTATGTATTAATGTTTAAAACTATTGATAATAAAAAATTGATGGTTAGAAATTAAAATACTAAATAAGTTTTTAATTTTGTAGAGAAAAATTACCTTCCCCCCAATATAAAGTATAAATTTAAAAATATTTGCCCCTAAATATTTTATTGTTATAATTATTTTCTCTACAAAAAATAATAGATTATCTATGGTAAGTTTCATTATTAGAAATTTTAAAAGCCCTAAATATTTGTTCTAAAAGGAAAATCCTGATTAATTGATGAGGAAAAGTCATTTTAGAAAAACAAATTTTTTTATTACATTTATTTAATAATTCTTTAGTTAGACCTAAAGAACCCCCAATAATAAATGTTATTGAGCTATTTTCCATAGATACATTTTCAATCGTTTTAGAAAATTCTTCAGAGGAAAGTTCATTTCCTGTTAAATCTAAAGCAATTATATAACAATCTTTTTTTAGATGGTTTATAATATTATTGCATTCTTTAGTTTTAATTTCGTTTGATAAATTAATATTTAATTTATCTGGAATTTTTTCATCTGGAAGTTCTAAAATGTTTAATTTGCAGTACCTAGAAAGACGTTTAGAATATTCTTCTATAGCACTTTTTAGGTATTGTTCTTTAATTTTTCCAATACAAATAATATTTATATTTAGCATATGTACTCCTTATCAAAAAGATAATAATTTACTATGAGAATCACGTTTGGCAACAGAAAGTGAAATAGAATTTTCATCGTAATTATTTATAAGTAGTTCATCAACTACAGTTTTATAAGCAAGTTCTGGAAAATTGCTTTCTTTACTTAGATGTCCAAGCATAGCATTTTTTAAACCTGATTTTAGTAAATAAGATATTGTTTTTCCTGCTATTTCATTAGGAAGATGTCCAGTAGGGCCTGAAATTCTTGATTTTAGCCTAAATGGATATGATGAACATTTTAAGACATTTGGATCATAATTTGCTTCTAACATAATAAATAAACTTTCTTCTAAGTTTTTTAGAATGTAATTATTCATATGTCCAATATCTGTTGCAATACTAATTTTTTTATTATCTTTAAAAATATTAAATCCGCAAGGATTTGCAGCATCATGTGGTATAGAAAAAGGGTTAATGTCTAAATCTCCAACTGAAAAATGCTCATTTACCTTAAATTTTTTAATATTTTTATCATTAATTTTATCTCTTTGTTTTGGCATTGCATCTAAAGTTTCTTGGTTTACATATACAGGTAAATCAAACTTTTTTGCAAAAGTTCCTAAACCTTGAACATGATCAGAATGCTCGTGTGTAATTAAAATCCCATCTAATTGTGCTGGATCAATATTTATATCATTTAGTGATTGTTCTATTTTTTTACTGCTAACTCCAGCATCTACTAGAATTTTGGTATTTTTACTTTCGACAAATAAACTATTTCCACTACTACCACTATATAAACTACAAAAATTTATCATAAATATTCTTCTTTCCTTTGTTTATTCTGTAATTCTTTCGATTTTTGCACCAATTTTTCTGAATTTTTCTTCTATATTCTCATATCCTCTATCAATATGTTGTAAATTATATATTTCTGTTGTGCCCTCAGCAGCTGTTCCAGCTATAACTAAAGCTGCACCTGCTCTTAAATCTGTAGAATATACTGGTGCACCATGTAATTTTTTTACACCTTCAAAAAAGGCGGATTTTCCTTGTGCTGTTATTTTAGCTCCCATTTTGTTTAATTCATCTGTATATTGAAATCTAGAATCCCAAATACTTTCATTAATTATACTTGTACCATTTGCCATAGATAGAACTACACCCATTTGAGGTTGTAAATCTGTTGGAAAACCTGGATATGGTAATGTTTTAATATTAGCTTTATTAGGTCTTTTATTACACCAAACTCTAATATTATCACAATTATCTTCTACATTTCCACCTATTTCTAATATTTTAGCTGTTAGAGGCTCTAAATGTTTTGTTATACAATTTTTTATTAATAAATCACCACGTGTTGCTACGGCGGCAAGCATAAATGTTCCTGCTTCAATTTGATCTGGAACTACAGAATATGTTGCATTTCCATGTAATTTTTCTACACCATTTATTTTTATTACGTCAGTTCCAGCACCTCTAATATCTGCACCCATTGTATTTAAAAAATTAGCAACATCAACTATGTGAGGTTCTTTAGCAGCATTATCAATAATAGTAGTTCCTTTGGCTAAAACTGCTGATAACATTACATTTATAGTAGCACCAACAGAAACAATATCCATATATATTGGACTACCTTTTAATTTTTTAGCTTTAGCATAAATTGTACCTTTTTCTAAAGAAACATTTGCACCTAAAAGTTCAAATCCTTTTATATGTTGATCTATCGGTCTAGCTCCTAATTTACATCCGCCTGGCATTCCGACTTCAATTTCTCCCATTCTACCAAGCATAGAACCTATTATGTAATAAGATGCCCTAAATTTGCTAGTTAAATCTAAAGGTGCTTTTGTTGTAATGATATTTGAATTATCTATAGTAATTGTATTATTATCTTTCCAAGTAATTTTAGAACCTAAGGCTTCTAAAATTTCACATAGAATTTGTATATCACTTATATTAGGTATATTTTCTATAGTACATGTACCATCTATTAGAAGAGTAGAAGGTAATATAGCTACTGCTGCATTTTTTGCACCACTAATTGTTACTTCACCCTTAAGAGGTGTAGGACCTTTTACTACTAGTTTTTCCACTTTTAATTCCCCCAATAATTCTTTGTCATTTTGCCATTTTGGGGGAGTTTTCCCCAAAATGACAAAAAATTATTAATTCCGATATTTTCTACAAACTAAAATATAACATAAAGTAAAAATTATTGCAACTATTTTTTTGCAGTTAATAATCCAACATCATTAAAAAATTCTAAAAGTTTGAATTTGAATTGAATTTGACTATCAGAATCATCAGATATTAAGGCAAATTCTTCTTCTGACATGTTTTCTTTTAGAACTTCTTTAGACTCATCAGGAACAATACCAGAAGATATATCTACAAAACATAGAGGAGGAAACATTACACACCACCAATTTTGACCTTTAGCTTCACCTATTTCGACTCTTAAAGCGTCATAATATCCAGCTGGTAATGAAATATCACCATAATTTTTTGTAGGAAATTCAAAATTTCCTATATTAATAGTTACATCATATGAATAACCAGCATTTCTGATTGTATCTATAGCAATTTGTTTAAATTGTTCTTTATTTTGTTTAACTATTTCAATTGCTTCTGATTTTGTTTTACAGCTAGAACATAATTTGTTCATATAGTCTAATAAATTATCTCTAACTAAAAGTTTTAATTCCTGATCTTCTTTGCTATCACTATTTGCTAGTACATGTAATCTAAGTACACTATTTTCTATATCGCTTAAAACATTATTTGCGTAAGAAAAAGCACATATTGATGTATATATAAAAAGTAAAAAACTTAAAATAATTACCATTTTTACCTTGGGATTTTTAATTATATTTAAAAATTCTTTCATAAATTACCTCCAATAAACTTATTTAGAAAAATATTCTTTATATGAATTATTTCCAATTTATAGGTTTTTATACAATTTTGCGAAAAAAGTCGAGCGATTTTATTTGAAATATTATTGACATATTTAAAAATGAATGGTAAAATTTACCAGTAAGCAATAATATGAAAACTTAAATATCCGTAATGATTATTAAATTTGAAAGGATGAATTGCTAATGAGTAATAATAAAACAAATGAAAAAATTTGTACATTTTTTGTAAGTGATTATCACTTTGAAATGAAAAGTTTGCCATATATAACAAAAAATTTAGAACAAGATAAAAGTATAATAATATTAACAGAAAATGATTTAAAAGGTACAATTGAGGTATTAATACAAAGAACTAATTTGAATAAAGATACTAAGGAAAAGATATTAAACTTAAATTGGAAAAATGATGATTTAAATAAATTTAAAGAAATAAAAGAAAATGCCAAAAGTAATAAGGAAACATTAATTTTTGTAAAAGGAAAGTTAAATTATATAGAAAATATAAATAAAAATATAGATATGTGGATTCATAATATAAATAATGTAAAAATAGTTGATTGTTATGATATGAATGAAGTTGGAGAAAATATTGATGAAATAATGGATAGATATAAAGTGGTATTAAATACATCAGGAGAAAAAGAAATTGAAAAAATCTAAATAAAGAGTTGATAAATTTTTAAAAATGGTATATAAATATAAAACAGATGATATTGTAATATTATCTGTTTTATTTACATTAATTGTTAAAATATTTGAAAAAGGACTTTTAGTATTAAAAATATTATAAGGAAAGGAATAAAGGCTATGATCAAAAGAAAAGCAGAAGTAGAAGTGATTTTAAAGAAATATGGTCAAGAACATTTATTAAATAACTTTGATAAATTAGATGATATACATAAAGAAAGATTATTAGAAGAAATAGAAAATATAGATTTTGAACTTATACGAAGTTTATATGAAAGTACTAATAAAAAACAGAAAAAAGAAGTAGATAAAATTGAACCTATGGAATATTTGGATAAATTCAAGTTAAATGAGAAATATAAATATTATGAAAATATAGGAAAAAAAGCAATAAAAGAAGGGAAATTAGCAGCAGTTACAATGGCTGGAGGACAAGGAACTAGATTAGGTCATGACGGACCAAAAGGAACTTTTGATATAGGTTTAGATTCTCATAAATCTTTGTTTGAATTATTATGTGATTCATTAAAAGAAGAAGGTAAAAAATATGATGTTACAATTCCTTGGTTTATAATGACAAGTAGAGAAAATAATGCTGATACGATAAAATTTTTTGAAAAACATAAATATTTTGGATATCAAAAAGATAAAAACTTATTTTTCTTTGTACAGGGTGAATTACCTATGATAGATACAGAAGGAAAAATTCTATTAAATGAAGAAGGGCTTATAAAACAAGCAGCAGATGGACATGGAGGAATATATGAGTCTTTGGTAAAAAGTAAAATGACAGAAAAAATGAAGAGTATGGGAATTGAATGGGTGTTTATAGGAGGAGTTGACAACTGTTTGGTGAAAATGGTTGATCCTGTATTAATGGGAATTGCAATTGATAAGAAAGTTACTGTAGCATGTAAGTCAGTTGTAAAAGCAAATCCACATGAAAAAGTAGGTGTTTTTTGTAAGAAAAATGGTAGACCAAATGTTATAGAATATTCTGAAATAACAGACGAAATGGCAGAAGCAACGGATGATAATGGTGAATTATTATATGGAGAATCTCATATATTATGCAATCTGTTTAGTGTAGAAGCGGTAGAAAGGATGGGAGCTAATCCTCTTCCATATCATGTAGCATTTAAAAAAGCTACTTATATGAATCAAAATGGGGAAATAGTTGTTCCAGATTCTCCAAATGCATATAAATTTGAAGCATTTCTTTTTGACGCTTTTGGTGTAGTAGATGAAATGGCAATTTTAAGAGTAAAAAGAGAAGAAGAATTCGCACCAGTTAAAAATGCAGATTCAGCAGGAGTAGATTGTCCAAAAACTGCTAGAGATTTATATAATAAATTTTATCATTTAAAATAATTTAAAAATATATATTAAAAATATATATGTTTGGGTAAAATATAAAATTTTATATGTTTTATAAAGTAAAAACTGGCCTGAAGATTTAAAAAATTTCAGGCCAGTTTTATGTCCTACAATAGGAAAGTTAAATATTAAGGCTTTCCGATTTGTTCTTAATTACTCTGTTAAATACAAAATATAAAAAATTCTAAAACGATTAAGTAGTATTGTAATTCATGATAAAGTTATTAAATAATTTAAATTTATACTTCTCATATCAATTCATTTATGGTAGAATAATAAACAATTAAAGTAATTTGATAAAATCAAAAAAATAGTGATTTTATTAAAAGATTATATAGGGAGGAATTTTATGAATTATTTACAAGAATACAAAAAATGGTGTGAAAGTTCAGAATTTGACCAAGAAACAAAAAAAGAATTATTAGAAATCAAAGGAAATGAAGCAGAAATTGAAGACAGATTTTATAAAGAACTAGAATTTGGAACAGCAGGTTTAAGAGGAATAATTGGAGCTGGAACAAATAGAATGAACAAATATACAGTGGGAAAGGCAACGCAAGGATTAGCAAATTATATTTTAGAACAAAAAACCCAAGAAAAAGGAGTAGCAATTAGTTATGATTCAAGAAGAATGTCAAAAGAATTTGCATTGCAAACATCATTAATTCTTTGTGCAAATGGAATAAAAGCATATTTATTTGAAAATTTGAGACCTGTGCCAGAGTTGTCATTTGCAGTAAGAGAGTTGAAATGTACAGCAGGAGTAATGATTACAGCTAGTCATAATCCACCAAAATATAATGGATATAAAGTATATTGGGATGATGGATCACAAATTGTTAGCCCAAGAGATACAGAAATTATTAATAAGGTAAGAAATGTAAAAGATTTTAAAGAAATAAAGGAAATGTCAAGAGAAGAAGCAATAGATAAAGGACTATTAAAAATTGTAGGAAAAGAAATGGATGAAAAATATATAAAAATATTAAAAGAACATATTTTAAATCCAGAAATAATGAAAGAACAAGGGAAAAATTTAAAAGTTGTTTATACACCTTTACATGGAACAGGAAATACAATAGTTGAGAGTTTATTAAAAGAATTGGGAATACAAAATGTATATGTAGTACCAGAACAAAAAGATCCAGATGGAAACTTCCCAACAGTAGATTATCCTAATCCAGAAGATCCAAAAGCTTTTAAATTGGCATTAGAATTAGCAAAAAAAATAGATGCAGATGTAGTTTTAGCCACAGATCCAGATGCAGATAGATTAGGAATTTATGCAAAAGATACAAAAACAGGAGAATATATGAATTATACTGGAAATATGTCAGCTTTATTAATTGCGGAATATAGGATTTCACAGATGAAAGAAAAAAATATGTTACCATCAAATGGAATGTTTATAACAACTATAGTTTCATCAGAACTTGCAAAAGCTATAGCCCAAAATTATGGACTAGAATGTATAGAAGTTTTGACAGGATTTAAAAATATTGGTGCAGTGATGAGAAAAGCAGAAAAAAATCAAGATAAGAAATATGTATTTGGTTTTGAAGAAAGTTATGGATGTTTAATTGGAGATTATGCAAGAGATAAAGATGGAATAGCAGCCGTAATGGCACTTTGTGAAGCAGCATGTTATTATGCATCAGAAGGAAAAACATTATGGGATGCGATGATAGAGATATATGAAAAATATGGGTATTATAAAGAAGCACAAGTTTCAATTGTAAGAGAAGGTTCTAAAGGAGCACAGGAGATTAAAGATATGATGACAAAGATGAGACAAACTGAAATACAGAAAATTGGAGATTATAAAGTGTTAGTCTTTAAAGATATCGAAAACAATATTGTTAAAGATATGAAAACAGGTATTACAACAGAAACTGGATTGCCTAAATCAAATGTTTTATATTATGAATTAGAAAATAATAATTGGTGTTGTATAAGACCATCAGGTACAGAGCCAAAAATAAAAATGTATATGGGAATAAAAGGAAATACAGAGGAAGAAGCGGAAGAAAAATTGGAAAAATTAAAAAATGCAATGTTAAAGATAGTAGAACAATAAAAATTACCAATTTGGGGACGCGTCAAAATTAGAAAATTTGGTGGATTTTTGCATTATATGTTTTTGATATTAATATGCAATAATTCGAATCAAAAATTCCAATTTTGGACGCGTCCTCAAATTGATAATTTTTTAAAGGTCCGTCCCCATTATCCCTAATTTTAGGGATTAAAGGAACGTCCCCAAATATTTCTTTGGATAGCACCAAATAAATTAGCCCTAACCATAGGGATATCCTTTGTCAGATTAATAATTAAATTTTTCATATCTTCTCTTTTTGATGTCCCATCCATAGGACATACTTTTTTCATTACTTCTAAATTGTTTTTCCTAATAAATCTACGAATATCTTTTTCTGGAGTATAAATTAGAGGTCTGATTAAAGTTATTTTTGATCTATCCATATAACTTACTGGTGCAAAAGTACCAATACTTCCTGTATAAAAAAGGTTTAAAAGGAAAGTTTCTAAAACATCATCTTGATTGTGTCCTAAAGAAATTTTGTTACAACCTTCTCTTATAGCAACTGAATTGATAGCACCTCTTCGGATATTAGCACATAGTGAGCAAGGGTTCTTTTCTTTTCTAATATCAAAAACTATTTCTTTTGCATTACTTTTTTCAATAAATAAAGGTATATCTAAGTCATTACATATATTTTCTAAAAATGTAGTATCGAAAAATTCAAATCCGTGGGTCTATGCTTATGGCAATTAATTCGAATTTTTTAGGATAAAACCTTTGTAATGCTTTTAATGCATTTAGCATAGTGATGGAGTCTTTTCCACCAGATAAACAAACAGCGATTTTATCATTTTCTTCTATCATTTTATATTCTTCGATTGCTTTTCTCATATAACTTAATATTCTTTGCATTTTTATCACCTATTTTATTATATCAGAGGATGTCAAGGGGAGATAATATTTGTTTCACATCATTGACACATATACAGGAAGATAATATTTGTTTGATACTAGATATTGATTTTGCGGAGTAAATATATTATAATATGTTTGTTATTAATGAAAATTATATTTCTGCTCATAGCTCAGCAGGATAGAGCAGTCGCCTCCTAAGCGACCGATGGGGGTTCGAGTCCCTCTGGGCAGACCACAATAATTAAGTGAATTATTTTCTATCAGAAAAGGTGAAAAGTAATTTATTAAAAAGAAAGAGAAAATAAAATGCAAGAAAAATTTATGGAAGAAGCCCTAAAAGAAGCAAAAAAAGCATATAAAAAGTTGGAAATACCAGTGGGATGTGTAATTGTAAAAGATGGAGAAATAATAGCAAAAGCTCATAATCTAAAAGAGTTAAAAAAAGATACAACAAAACATGCTGAAATTATAGCAATACAAAGAGCTAGTAAAAAACTAAAATCTTGGAGATTATTGGATTGTGAAATGTATATTACTTTAGAACCATGTCCAATGTGTGCTGGAGCAATAATTAATTCAAGGATAAAAAAAATTTATATAGGAACATTAGACGAAAAAACAGGAGCAGCAGGTTCTAAATTAAATCTTTTTGAAGATTATAAATTTAATCATAATGTAGAAGTAGAGAAAAATGTTTTAAAAAATGATTGTGAAAAAATCTTAAAAGATTTTTTTAAAGAGTTAAGAGATAGTAAAAAGAAAAATTTAAGCAATTAATGGGGGAATAATGAGAGAAAAAATTGTAAATATAGTTAATAAAAGATACTTTCATGTATGTATAACAATATTAATAATAGTAGTAATATTATTTGTGGTTGGCATGTTAATTTTAAGATATAATGTCGAGGGAGAGGCTAATATGCCATTTAATTTAACTAAGATAGCTGTAATAAGTTCATCAGAAGGAATAGACAAAGATCCTGGAGAAAATAAATGGGCTTTTGATATTTATCAAAACAATGATATATATATATATATTGATAAAAACGAAAATTATAAAGACACAGAAGCAATAAAAAATCTAGTGATAGACAATTTTATTATAGAAGGGCAGAATAAAAATGATGTAAATATATATAAACCAGAATTTGAAGAAGAAAATGTTATATTCAAATATAGTGAGACAA
Source organism: uncultured Clostridia bacterium (assembly GCA_944386175.1). Lineage (GTDB taxonomy): Bacteria > Bacillota > Clostridia > TANB77 > CAG-508 > CAG-269. The sequence goes on along the minus strand of CALXAB010000014.1, from coordinate 21,493 downwards.
ATAAAGTTGATAGATTAGAATATATTGGAGAATTAGTGAATGATATAAAAACAATGCAGGTTTCAAACCAAGGAGGCATAATAGCTTTTAGATGTTCAAATGATAATTTAGTAGAATATACATCTAATGAAGATAGCATTAATCATAATGAATTATTAAAAAAAGCAAATATTACAAATGAAAGCTTGCAATTTAATTTAAAATTTGATTTAAGTATAATATTAGAAAATAGAAAAGAATTTAAGACAACTATAGAATTAAAATTACCTGTAGATGATGTTGTAAATAACGGAGTGACATCAAAGGAATTTACAGATATGAGTAATTTTGTATTTAAGAGAATAAAAAATTAGTCTTAAAATAATGTTAATTATAAATTTATTTAAATAGTACTTGATAAAAGTTAAAAATAATTATATAATACAGATGGTAAGAGATTTAATCTTTCTATGGAGAGTAATCCAATAAAGACCTATGAACCTTGTCAGGTCCGGAAGGAAGCAGCAATAAGTAGTCATCTTTATGTGGAGTACTTTCCATAGAGAGATTAGGTATCTACCATTTTTTATAGTATAAAGGATGTGAAAGTATGGGGTACACAGCTCTTTATAGAAAATTTAGGCCTTTAAATTTCTCAGAAATGGTAGGTCAAGAACATATAACAAAAACATTGAAAAACCAAATAATAGCAGATAGAGTAGGGCATGCATATTTATTTAATGGGGGAAGAGGAACAGGAAAAACATCAGCAGCAAAAATACTTGCAAGAGCAATAAATTGTTTAAATCCAAAAGAAGGTGAACCATGTAATGAATGTGAAATATGTAAAGGGGCAATTGCAGGTTCACTAACAGATATTGTAGAAATGGATGCAGCGTCTAATAATAGTGTAGAGGATATAAGAAGTATAAGAGAAGAAGTCAATTTTCTACCTACAAAAGCTAAATATAGAGTATATATTATAGATGAAGTACATATGTTATCACCAGGAGCATTTAATGCATTGCTAAAAACTCTTGAAGAACCACCAGAACATGTGAAATTTATTTTAGCTACAACAGAACCGCAAAAATTGCCAGCAACGATTTTATCAAGATGTCAAAGATTTGATTTTAAAAGGATATCAAATGAAGATATTATAAAAAGGTTAGAAATAGTATGTAAAGAAAGTAATATAGAAATATCTAAAAATGCTTTAAATGTAATTGCTGTTTTGTCAGAGGGAGCAATGAGAGATGCTTTATCAATTTTAGAGAGATGTGTTCAAGATGGAGATAACAAAATTGATGAAGATAAAATTAAAGATTTAGTAGGAATTCCTAAAACTATGTATATTCATGCTTTAATAGAAGCGGTTGTGGAATTTGATGTTAATAAAGCTTTAGAAGTAATACAGAATGTTTTAGATGATGGAAAAGATATTATTAATTTCTTGTGGGAGATTATAAAATATACTAAAGATATTTTAGTATATAAATCAACTAAAAAGCTAGATTTATATAATGAAGAAGAGTTAAAAGATATAAAAGATTTGTCTGATAAGCTATCAAAAGAAAAATTGGTTAATTTGATATATCAATTATCAGAATTAGAAAATGATATAAAATGGTCTACTCAAAAGACCATAATGTTTCAAGCTGGAATAATAAAATTATGTAGTGAACAAAATGAGGTTACGCAAGATATACAAGAAAGAGTAAATAAAATAGAAAAATATTTAAAGAGCCAAAGTGAAAATAGAAGTTCACCAATTTATAATGTAACTAATATAAATAATAATGAGAGCCATATTTCAAATGTAAATACAAATTCGAATATAACAAAAAGTACAATAAGTTTGAAACAAGACGATAAAAATGAGACTACAACAGTAAAGAATATGAAAAAGGAAAGTAAAACTTATTCTAGTAAAGCAGAGGAATATTGGCCACAAATATTAAAAGACTTAAAAGATAATGGAAAAATAGTGTTATACACAAATTTAATTAATAGTAGAGCTACACAGATTAATGATATGACAGTAGGAATAGAGTTTCCAAATGGATTAAATTCATTTGGGAAAACAGTAGTTGAAAAGCAGGAAAATGTAAGAGAATTATCAAATATGATTTCTATTGCATGTGGCAAACAAATGAATATAAAATATATAATAAATGGTCAGACAAAAGTTCAGGCAACAAATGATGATAAGATTAGAGATTTAGCAAATAAATCAGATATACCATTTACAATTAATTAAATACAATTGTTAATTAAATAAGAATCTGAAATGTAAATAATTTAAATATGAAAGGAGAATTTATATGTCAAAAAGAGGAGGTTTCCCAGGCGGAATGGGAGGATTTGGAGGAATGAACTTAAACAATTTAATGAAACAAGCGAAAAAAATGCAAGAAGATGTTCAAAAATCCCAAGAAGAATTAGCAACAAAAGAATTTGAAGCAACAGCAGGTGGAGGAGCTATACAAGTAAAAGTATCAGGAGATAAACAAATAAAAGAAATAAAAATAAAACCAGAAGCGGTAGACCCAGAAGATGTTGAAATGTTAGAAGATTTAATTTTAACATGTGTAAACGAAGCTTTAAGAAAAGTAGACTCAGCTCAAGCAGATCAATTAGGAAAATTCAATATACCAGGACTTATGTAGGGAAAAGGGGACGACCTTTTCTTCCCTATTACAGGACTAAAAATTCTAATTAATTATATAAATATTGAGCTATAAAAATGGAGGAAAAAATGTCATTATATTCACCATCAATAGAAAAATTAATTGAAAGTTTTGAAAGATTACCAAGTATTGGACATAAAACCGCAGCAAGACTAGCCTTTTATATATTGAACAGCTCTGATGAAGTAATAAATGAGTTTGTATCTTCAATTTTAAATGCTAAGAAAAATTTAAAATATTGTAGTAAATGTTATAATATTTCTGATACAGACCCATGTCCAATATGTTCAGATCCCAAAAGAGATGTAACTTCTATTTGTGTAGTGGAAGATGTAAGGGATATTATAGCAATGGAAAAAACGCATGAATTTAAAGGTGTATATCATGTATTGCATGGTTCAATATCTCCTATGAATGGAATAGGACCAAATGATATAAAGATAAAAGAGTTATTAGCAAGATTAATGGATGGTAATGTAAAAGAGGTTATTTTAGCTACTAATCCAAGAGTAGAAGGAGAAGCAACAGCAATATATATATCAAAATTAATTAAACCTTTAGGAATAAAAGTAACTAGAATTGCACATGGTATTCCTGTTGGAGGAGATTTGGAGTATACAGATGAAATTACATTAACAAAAGCCCTAGAAGGTAGAAGAGAATTATAAAAATACGGCGAGGTCTTTAACCTTGTCGTATTAAACTTTTAATAATATTTCACAAATGTCTCGTGTAGAATTAATATTTGCTAAAAGTTTTGTATTTTTTTTCATATTTGCTAGGATATCACTGTTAGAAAATAAAGATTCTAATACTTGTGATATATCATCAGATTTTTTAATCCATAAGCCTATTCCTTTACTTTCTAAAAATTCAGCATTTTCTTCTTCTTGACCAGGAATAGGATTAATAATTACAATAGGAAGATTACAAGCTAAACTTTCAGTTATGGTCATCCCGCCAGGTTTTGATACAACTAAATCTGATATATTCATTAATTCAGGAACTTTATCAGTAAAAGGCAATACTTTAACTCTTTCATTAGCATTATATTTTTCAACAATTTCTTCAAAAGCTAATTTCATTTTTGGATTTTTACCAGCGATAGCAACTATTTGCATATTTTTACAGTATTGTACAAAATTTTCAAAAATGTTAAATGTCCTAGTTTTACCAAGTCCGAATTCACCGCCACCAAAAAATAAAATATTTAGTTTATTATCTTTTAAAGAAAAATTATTTAAAATGTCATTCCTATTATATTTTTTCTGAAACCTATTAGATAAAGGTATTCCAGTAGCAAATACTTTAGAAGCAGGTATTTCTTTACTTATTAAATATTGTTTCATTTTATCATGTGCAACGAAATAAAAATCTGTAAAGTCTTTTCCTACAAGCCATTGATCATGAGGAGCAAAATCTGTCATAATTGTTGCAATTTTAGCACTTATTTTCCCTTTTCGTTTTAAATAACTGCACATTTGACTCCCAAAAGGATGTGTAGAAATAATTAAATCTGGTTTTTCTTCTCTTAATAACTTAAGTAATTTTATTGCTAAAATTTTATTAGATCTGCTTGAAATATGAGCTAAAGGACCTTTTTGTGAGTCTGAATATATTTTTCCCCAAGCCCAAGGAACTTTTTTTGCCATTTCACGATATGCAGCAGTTGTAACCTTTTCAATAGTTTTATTTACATATTTCATGCAATCTATCATTTTAACATCATGATTAGTGTAATTGTTTAAAATATATTCATTAATAGATTTTGCAGCATTTAAATGTCCTCCTCCATATGAAGCATAAAAAATTAAAATTTTCATAATATAAAAAACCCCCATTAAGCAATATAATTACTAATAAAAATATTGCTTTTGTAAATGTTTTACTTTAATATTCTAACATAAAAAATATAAATTTTCAAAAAATGGAATAAATTCTAAAAAAAAAATCCAAAATAATTATAAAAGTATATAAATTTTGGAAAAAGGTGATAATTTGAAAAGATTATTAAAAATAACATTAATTATAATATCGATTCTAATATTAATTATATTTTCTGTAGTTATAGGAAATGATAAAGAAAATAAAAACACTAGTTATGCAGCAGGATCAAATAATTCAGATATACAACTAATGGCAAGGGCCATAAATGGAGAAGCAAGAGGAGAACCATATGAGGGGCAAGTAGCAGTTGGAGCTGTTATATTAAATAGAGTAAAAAGTTCACAATTTCCTAATACAATAGCAGGAGTAATATATCAATCAGGAGCTTTTACAGCAGTAGCAGACGGACAAATTAATGTACCAATAGATGAAGGTTCAACAGTATATAAAGCAGCTAGAGATGCAATGAATGGATGGGATCCAACAGGAGGATGTATATATTATTTTAATCCAGATACAGCAACAAATAAATGGATATGGTCCAGACCACATGTAAAAACTATAGGTAAACATCGCTTTTGTAAATAGGGATTTTTTATACCTAAAAAATGAGAAATTTTTAAAATGATAATTTTGTGCCAAAATAGCCCGTCCCTCTTGGCAATCTTGACACAAATTTAGGAGGAATTTGAATGAATAAATTAGTAGAATGGAAAAATAAACTAAAAAAAGAACATATGCTTAGTGTAATTGTTGGATTATTTGCTATAGCAGTAATTTTAGGGTTTACAGTTTTTATAAAACAAAAAGAATATAAACAAGCAGCAGAGAATTCATATAATATGGCTTTTTATGAATTAGTAGATTATGTACAAAATGTAGAAACATATTTGGCAAAATCACTAATATCAACAACTCCAGAGCATGGAGCAGAAACTTTAACTAGTTTATGGAGAGAAGCTAATTTAGCACAAGCGTATTTAGCAAGACTTCCAATAGAGAGTCAAGAACTAGAAAATACAGAAAAGTTTTTAAATCAGGTTAGTGATTATAGTTATTCTTTATCAAGAAAAAATATTTATGATGAAAGCTTAAATGAAGATGATTTAAATAATCTAAAAGAATTACATGGATATAGTGTGGAATTAGAAAATACATTAAATCAGTTATCAGAAGACTTAAATTCCGGAAGATTTAGTTGGAAAGAGCTAACAGATAAAGGAACTGTAGCATTTGCTCAGCAAGTAGATAATGTATCAAAAGAAAGTTTTAGTAATTTAGAAGAAAACTTTCATGAATATTCTGGACTAATATATGATGGTGCATTTTCAGAACATTTAACAAGTAGTGAGAAAAAAGGATTAACTGGTAATGACATCGAGGAAGAAGAAGCAAAAAAGAAAGTAGAAGAAATATTAAAAGAGAAAAATATACAAGACGTTTCTAGTCTAGGATTATCAGAAAATGCAACAATACCAGTTTATGATTTTTCAGTAAAAACTAATAATGATGAAAATATAAATATTGCTATATCTAAAAAAGGTGGACATTTGGTTTATATGAACTCAAATAGAGAAGTAAGTGCAGAAATAATATCTCAAGAAGAAGCAGACAAAAAGGGAAAAGAATATTTAAATAATATAGGTTTTCCAAATATGAAAGAAACATATTATTTAAAACAAGAAGGAATTGTAACAATAAATTATGCAGCTACTCAAGAGAATGTAGTAATGTATCCAGATTTAATAAAAGTAAAAGTAGCACTTGATGATGGGGAGATTTTAGGAATAGAAACAAGTGGTTACTTAAATAATCATATAGAAAGAAATATTAGTAATGTAAAAATTACAAAAGATGAAGCAAAGGAAAATTTAAACAAAGATATACAAATTGAAAGTGAAGGATTAGCAGTAATTCCAACAGAATGGCAATCAGAAATATTATGCTATGAATTTAAAGGTAAAATAGAAGATCAAGAATTTTTAGTATATATTAATGCTGAAAATGGAAGAGAAGAAGATATATTAATAATCAAAGATACTCCTAATGGAACTCTTACAATGTAAAAAATAAAGTAAAAATTATAAAATAATAGGTTACAGTTGCAGATGAAGAATAGGGATAATATGATTTCTTGAATAATCTTCGAATGTGCCGTGGAATAAATGTATAAATTCTTAACTTTAAATAACTGAGGAAGCGTGAACAGCGAGAGGCTCGGTTATTTAAAGTTTAGAATTTATAATTTATGCAACAAGCCGAGAAGATTATGAAAGAAATCATATTATCCCTATTATTCTTCTAAATTGTAACAATAGTACTAGAGCCTAAGTGCTAGTATTAAGATTTATTTAGTATAGAATTAATGTCTTTTATATGTATCTTTTGACAATAATTCTTTACTTACTACCTGACCATTTTTCTTTAAAATTTTATATGCTTCAGAATAAATAGCAGTAGCCGTTTTGCCAGTTTGATAAGAAGATATTTCAACTTCATAATCGTTTTCAGTTTTCATACCAAAGATTTGAAAATTAGCAATTCCACCAGAAACTGAACAAACAAGTTTTATTGGATAATCTCTATTATTTTTAAATTTAAAGTCAATTGAACCATATACAACTGTAGCATCGCGGCTTGCAGTAACATATGATGGGACAAATTGATGATTAGACCTTTCTACAATTTCAAGGTTTGCATATAAAACAGCATTATATAATGTAGAAGTTATTTGGCAAATTCCACCGCCTAAACCATCAACAACTTCTCCAGAAACATATATAGGTGCTTCCTTATATCCAGCAGCGATAGTTCTAGCACCAACTACTTGATTGTATGAAAAAGTTTCTCCAGGCATTAAAACAGTACCATTAATCTTATTAGCAGCTAATCTCAAATTTGTTGTTCTATCAGCATCTCTAGTAGAATAATTTGTAGAAAATGTTGATAGTAAATCTGGAAAAGCTTCTGTACCAATCATGTTTGTTGTTACATTAGGAGTTATATATTTTAAAGGAATAGTATATTCAGACTTAGGTTCAGCAAGTAAAGCTTTAGCTTCATCAATAGAAATATTAAAATCTACACCATTTTCACTTGGATAAACCATAAAAGGATTTTGTGTATAATATGCATCTACAGGCTCTTTATAAATTTCATTATGGATTTTTTCTATATCAATTGCTTGAGGCTGTTCAGTTTTCACAGCAATTTCAACAGGATTATCCTTACATGAAAAATCAGAAACTGCAGATTTGATATTTTGTATAGTTTGCGGAATATCTACTACATTACCTTCTGTACCAGATGTAACAATTAAATTATTTCCCTCTACATAATAACTACTTTGAATAACTGTATCAGGTAATTGTGAAGACAAACTATCTAAATAAGTTGATAATAAATCTTCATTAATTTTTACAGTAGGTTCTATATCTACATGACTAAACATTGTATTTAAAACATGTAAATTATTTTCAAAAAGATTACCTTGTCTACCAACTTTATATGCTGCTTCTGTAGCATTTTTAGTATCAAATTGAGTTTCCATTTGTGAAAGAGAAACGGTAGCAATAAAATCATTATGTTTAAGTTGAATTTCATCTGGTAAATTTTGTGAAATTAAATTGTCTATTTGATATTTTGCATCAGATTTACTCAAATTAGAAACATCAATTCCTTTTATATATACTCCAGAAATTATTTTAGTATTCAAAAAATTATAAGTAGTAAAACCAATTATTAAAATAAGAATTATACTAAAAACAATCATTACTAATACAGTAAAAATTGTCATAATACTTTTTGGCTTTGAATTGCTTAAAGGTTTAAACTCATAATTATTTGTGTCTGGATTCGCTGGAACTTTAGAATTAGTATTAATTTTGCTATTTCCATCAACATTTTGACTAGTATTATTGGTTTCTACAGAATTTGAAACATTAATGTTATTATCAGAAATTTTATTTTCTTTTTCAGCAACATTAATTTTTTCACTATTTTCTGCATTATTAGTTTTTTTAGAATTTGTTACATTTTTTACATCATCATTTTTTAAATTATCATTTTTTGAAAGTTTTTCCTTTTCTAAAATATTATTGTTTATGCTCATCTAAATCTCCTTTGTAAATAAGTATAAATATCATAAATATTATATCATATTTTGGAGAAAAATGTTATAAAAAACAAAAAAATACTAAATAAAAAATTATTATTTGTAAATAATAATATTAATGAAATGAAAATTTCATTAATTAAATACTATAAGGAGGACAATATGTCTAGAAATAGTAAATTAATATCTCAAAACTTAAGAGAAGAAATAGCAAAAGAATTAGGAGTATATGACCAAGTAAAAAAAGACGGAGGTAGTTGGGAAAACGTATCTTCAAAAGATTGTGGAAATATAGTAAGTAAAGCTATAGAAATAGCAAATAGAGCAGTAGAAAATAAATAAGTTTTGTAAACAAGGAAGGCAATTAATTTGCTTTCCTTTATTGTTGCAAATTTAAATAAATAAGAATATAATAAAACAAATAATTTTAGACATTAATATAATTACAGAGAAAGGATTGATTTTAAATATGGAAAATATAAAAATAAAAGATATAATAAAAATTACTAATGCAGAATTAATATGTGGAAATGAAGAAACAGAATGTATAAATTTTTCCAAAGATACAAGAATAATAAAAAAAGACGATACATATATAGGTATTAAAGGAGAAAATTTTGATGGTAATAAATATTGGAAAGAAGCCTTAGAAAAAGGGGCAAAATGTGTAATAATTCAGGATATAGAATTTACAGAAGATGAAATAAAAAAATATAAAAATAAATCAATCATAAAAGTTCAAGATACCTTACAAGCATTATATAAAATAGCGTCATATAAAAGAGATTTATATAATATACCAGTTATAGCAATTACAGGGAGTGTAGGGAAAACAAGTACTAAAGATATAATATCAAATGTTGTAGCACAAAAATATAAAGTATTAAAAACATTAGGAAATAACAATAATAATATAGGTTTGCCATTTACAATATTAAGATTAAAAGACGAAGAAGCAATGGTTCTGGAAATGGGAATGAACCATTTAGGAGAAATAAGCTTATTATCAAAAATTGCAAAACCAGATATATGTATAATTACAAACATAGGAACATCACATATTGGCAATTTAGGATCAAGAGAAAATATATTAAAAGCAAAATTAGAAATATTAGATGGTGCTAAAAATCCAACAATAATAATTAATAATGATAATGATTTATTACATAACTGGTATGAGAATTCAAAAAATAGATATAAAATTCAAACATATGGAATAAACAACAAAAGTGATATTAATCCAGAAAAAATGAAAGTTGAAATAAATGGTAGTACTTTTGAATGCGATTTAGATGGAGAATTAATTAAAATAAAAGTTCCAATTGCGGGAGAACATTTTATATTAAATGCAATGAGTGCTATATTAGTAGGAAAAACTCTAAATCTATCTGTAGAGCAAATAAAAAATGGAATAAAAACATTTGAATTAACTAAAAAAAGGATGGATATTGTAGAATTATCAAATGGTGCAAAAATAATAAATGATGCATATAATGCTAGTTTTGAATCAATGCAAGCAAGCTTAAAATATTTATCTAATTTTAAAAATAATAGGAAAATTGCTATATTAGGTGATATGTTTGAATTAGGAGAATTTTCAGAAAAATTGCATAAAAAAGTAGGAGAAGAAGTATATCAAAATAAAATTGACATATTAATATGTAGTGGAAAAGGAGCAAAAGATATTGTCAATGAAGCAAAAAAATTAGGTATGAATAAAAATAATATTTATTATTTTGAAAATAAAGATGAAATAATAGATTTTTTAAAAAATAATATTAAAAATAATGATATCATATTGTTTAAAGCTTCAAATGGAATGAGATTTTTTGAATTAGCTGATAAAATTAAAGACGAATTTGCAAAGTAAAATATATTTTTGGATAACAATTGAAAATATATGAGTGGAGGTCAGTTTTGAAAGATAAAATGAAAGTTGGTGTTGTTTTTGGAGGTATGTCTACTGAAAATGAAGTTTCAGTAATATCTGCAAATTCAATAATGAAAAATTTGGATAAAAATAAATATGATATATATCCTATTTATATATCAAAAGAAGGTCAATGGAATAAATATAAATATGAAGATAGAGAGATCAAATTAGGTAGTAAAATTAATAATATAGAAGAAATAGATAATATTGTAAAATATTTAAAAAATTTAGACTTGATTTTTCCTGTATTACATGGATTATATGGAGAAGATGGAACTATACAAGGATTATTTGAATTATTAAAAATACCATATGTTGGATGTAAAGTTTTAGCTTCAAGTGTAGGAATGGATAAAATCTACACAAAAATAATATTTGAAAAGGCAGGATTAAATCAAACCAAATATGAATATATAAGGAGATATGAGGATAAATATATTTTTATAGATAAACAATTTAATGAAAAAATAGTTAGCTTAGATGAAGTAAGTAACATTATTTCTAATAATTTAAAGTTTCCTATGTTTATAAAACCATCAAATTCTGGTTCAAGTGTAGGGATAAATAAAGCAGAAAATATAGATGATTTAAAGAAATATATAAAATATGCATCTAAATTTGATAAGAAAATATTAATAGAAGAAGAAATTAAAGGAAGAGAAGTAGAATGTGCAGTATTAGGAAATGAAGATGTAATAGCTTCATGTGTGGGAGAGATAAAATCAGCAGATGAATTCTACAGTTATGATGCAAAATATAATAATCAAGAATCTAAAACAGTAATACCTGCTAAAATATCAAGTGATATCGAACAAGAAATAAAAGAAGAAGCTATTAAAGCTTTTAAAGCGATTGATGGAAGTGGCTTGTCAAGAGTTGACTTTTTTATAGAATATGAAACGAATAAAATATTTATAAATGAAATAAATACAATGCCAGGTTTTACAAGTATAAGTATGTATCCAAAATTGTTTGAAGCTTCTGGTATAAGTTATAGTGATTTGCTAGATAAACTTATAGATACAATTAAGTAGTAGCTATGATAAAAACTATATTGGCATAATACATCAATAAAAATAGTATTTTTCAGTTCAATACATAATTTAAGAAATTCTAAATTAATTTTTTGGGACCCTTTCACTTAGTCCTCGCTTTGCTCGACGTGAACATTCCCCAAAAAATTAATAAAGACTTTCTAAAATTACTCCAATCACATTCAAAATACTATTTTTATTGATGTATTATGCCAATATAGTTTTAGATTGTAACAAATAATGAATAGCAAATACAAAAAATCTATAAAAAGTATAGATTTTTTTTGTTTTTATGATATAATGATTTTGTAAAGTTTCAAAAAAAGAACACTAAAAAACGCAAAAAGCCTTAAAATAAAGGTTTTATTAAAAATTAAATATAAAAAAATGTACCAAAAAAATAAAATTTGTTACTAATATGTTACTAACTAATTGTGCTTTTAGTGAAATTTTTAAGGCAAATTTAAAAAAATTAGTAAAAATTGTAAGAAAATTAAATAAAAATAATATAAGTAGTGTGTAAAAAATAATTTACATTATAACAATATGTAAACTAAAAAAGTGGGCGAATGAAGATTTGAAATTCATTCGCTTTTGTGATATTATAACTAAAAGTAATTTGAAAGTGAGCAAAAATAATATGGAAAATGAATTTTTGGAGAAGTTAATCGAAAGTTATAAATTATCTGAAGATGAACATATAATGATTCTAAATGAACTTAAGAAAAGAGTGTTTTTTAATAGAGTTGCTGAAAAAAATCCATCTATTATGTTTGTTATAGGACAACCTGGATGTGGAAAAACAACATTTATACAAAATACTAATTTATCTAATTATACAATTATAAACTCTGATGATTATCGCTGTTTTAGTAAATATTCTGATGAAATACTTGATAAATATCCAACATATTATACAAAACTTACAAATTTTGATGCACATTTATGGGGAGATGAGCTTTTTTCTTATGCAATGGATAATAGTTATTCAGCTTTAAGAGAAAAAGCACCAGTTGATTATAGTTTATTAGAAATAATTAGTGCTATTCCAGATAGATATGATGCAATCATAGATTTAGTAGTTACAGGAGAGTTAGCAAGTTTACTTGCAACAAGAGAAAGATATGAAAAAGGTATATTAAAAAGTAAAAATGCAAGATTATCAAATATTGAAGCACATAATAAATGCTATAGTGTAATACCAGGTTTTATTTCAAAATGTTTGTCTTGTGGAATAAAAGTAAATTATATTGTTCCAAGAAGTAATGGATATGAAACAATCTCTGTCGGAAATGATGGTTTATATTTATTAGAAAGACTTAGAAGAGAAAGTAATGAACGAGTTTGCCTTGATTATGAAACAAGAATGAATAATATAAAAAGGGCAATGGTAAATAGAAATGCACCACAAGAACAGTTTGATGAACTTAATAAAATTGAGAAAACATATCTTAGAATAGTTAATAGTAAGCATGTTGAAAATATTACACCAGAAGATGCAGAAACTGAAAGATAGGAGGCAGGATGATGATTAAAAATATTATTTTTGATATAGGTGGAATAATATTGGATGATAGTGTAGAAAATCTTTCTAAAATATTTGATAAAGATATGAGTGAAGTTTACAAAAAAATATATAGTGGAAATTTCAAGAAATGTTTATTAGGAAAATTAAATATTACTGAATATATTAAAGAATTTGAGAACGACAAAGATTATAAATATATAAGTGAAATATTAGAACCTTCAAAACAAGAAATTATGAATCCATTAATAAAAGAAAATTATGAATATATATGTAATTTAAAAAATAGAGGTTATCATATATATATTTTATCTAATTTAACCAAAGAAACATATAATCATTTAAACTATTTAATAGATATAAATAAATATTTTGATGGAGCTATTTTTTCATATGAGGTAGGAATTAAAAAACCAGATAAAGAAATTTTTGAAATGATAATTAATAGATATAACTTAAATACGAATGAAACCATATTTTTTGATGATAAAGAAAGAATTGTAAATGGAGCAATTCAATCAGGTCTTAAAGCGAAGGTTTTTAAATCTATAGATGATGTTGAAACAGAACTAATTAAATAGAGAAATTGCAATAAGAGTGTGTGATTAATAGTTAGTTATCGTTGCAATTGAACTTTATAACAAATGTTAATATACATTGCTTGTAGCAACGGAAGGTTTAGCATATAATCCTTTGTAAAGGAGGTAACTGTTATGTTAAAAGATAATATTAAGACTATTAGAAAATCAAAAGGTCTTTCACAAGAAGAATTGGCTATAAAATTAAATGTAGTTAGACAAACAATTTCAAAATGGGAACAGGGGTTATCTGTTCCTGATTCTGAATTATTAGTTTCATTATCTGATGCTTTAGATACATCAGTTAGCACATTACTTGGAGAAAGTATTACAGAGCAAAAGGAAGACTCATTAAAAGAAATATCTGAAAAGTTAGAAATAATAAATTTACAACTAGCACAGAAAAAAGAAACTAAAAGAAAAATTTGGCACTGGCTATTTATATCTATTTGTATAGTTTTAATACTTATTTTCATTAGTCTAGCAGCATTAGGAAATACTTATATGGAATGGGATTACAATGATCCAGAATTAGCAGTATTAGGAGTTGGAGTTCATAGTTTTGTATGGATTCTTGTAAGAACAGCACCTATAATTTTTATAGGTTCAATAGTTGGTATTTGCCTAACAAGAAAGAAACAATAAATTACAAATTCTATAATACTTAAAGTATTGCAATATATCTTTATTTATGGTATATATTCAATAGGAGAGTGATAAAAAATGGAAGAAAAACATTTTGATGAAAGATTTACAGAAGAAACAAGAGGTCATTGGTTTACTAATACTAAATTAGCATTTATTACTCCTACAGAAGAAAATAGACATGAGTTATACATAGTAGATGAAGAAAAGCAAACGATAGTTACAATTGATGGTAAAGACTATGATGATATAAAGAAAATACTAAAATATATAGATACAATAAAAGTTGATAAAAAAGATTTAGATTGGTTAACTGATAAAAGAGTATCTGGATTAGAGCATCATTGGATGATGTTTGATAAAGATGAAACAGAAGAGTAGTTAATAAAAATAAAGTAGCCTAACTTTATATAAGTATGGCCACTTTATTTTTTATTATTTATACCAAGCAACAGGCTTTTTCTCAATGATGCCTTGTTTTTCAAATTTCTTTAACCATAAATTGAAATTACCATCTTTAGTTTGGAAACTCATATCTTCAATTCTTCTTTTAAAGTTCTTTTTAGAAACAAATATCCAAACAGCATTATCTGGAGAAACTAATTTATCATTTTTTTCTTCAAATTTATAATCAGTAATTAAATTGTCTAAATTATAAGAATCTTTAATGTAATAATATAATTGAATATAGTTATTGATAAATAATGGTTTATTAAACTTGTTATTAAAATATTCAATAATAACATTAAAATAGATTTGACAAGTAAGAAGATCATTTGATTTTAGTTGCTTTCCATAGAAGGTTAATAAACAATCATAGTAAATAATAAAACTTAAAACCTTGTTTACTTGTTTATATGTATAAATATTTTCAGACAATTCTTTTAAAGTATCAATAACAGTCTTTTTATTGATATTAGGGAATACATATGTATCATAATAATATTTATCCATTTTACTTATAGAATCTTTACAAGCAATAAAAAATTCATTTTGTGATAGTTCAGATAAAATACCTTTATAGAAAGATATTGTTAAAATAACATCTTTTTCTTTCATAGTTGGTAGTTGTCTATTTGCTTTCTCCATTCTATTAAACATTCTTCTGCTATAATTAATATCTTTAATATTTTTTTCAAAAGCAATGTTTTTCTCAACATTTTTATCAATAGCTTGCTGAACAATATCAACTTTTTTCTTAGTAGTAGGTTTATTTGGTATAATATAAATTTGTTCATCTTCAATATCATATTTAATTAATTTAATAGTTTCCATTAGATCATTAAACCATTCATAAGTATAGATTTGTTCACCAACATCACGAGTAACATGTCCTAATATTGTATCAATGAATATTTTAGATCCACCTTGTCTTGACATTTCAGTACGAGCTGTTAATCTTGTGGTATGAGGAACTTTATATTCAATTCCAATATCGTTAATTAATTGTTGATAAAACATATAAAAAGTGCCTTTTGTAATTCTTTTTCCATTATACATAAATAGATACTTATTATTAGGATTGTAATATCTTTCAACGATATGCTTAATTGCAGGGTGAATAGGAATAGTTCTATTTTTTCCAGCAGATGTTTTAATACCACCTACCATATAATTTTCATCAAGATGAACATTGACAGTTTCTATCTTGAACATTTCTGTAATTCTTAAAGCTGTATATAAAAGAAATAGAACCATATCAGCCCATAAGATACCATCTTGTTCCCAGAATTTTTGTATTTCCTTATTTGTAAATGGAATTTTAGGTTTTCTCAATTGCTTATTGTATTCAACCTCTAAATCACCAGAAACTTTCTTTTCAATAATATTTAATTTGCTTGCATGTTTATCTAATTTCTGCATTAAGTTCTTAATAGATGAGATAACACCATTACTTTTATCACAATTATCTAGTATATCTTGATAGTCATCTGTTGTTATATTTTTATATGCAACATCATATAAAGGTTCTAAATAATTATAAGCAGATTTTAAAGAATGCATTAAACTTCCAGAAATCTTTCCTTTAATCTTTTCACCAGTTTCATCAGCAATTTTTATTTCTTCCTTTGTAGGATAGTTCTTCTCACTATAGTCTTCATAAACTTGTTTTAAAGTCCAATTTGAACGATCTTCATTATCATATTCAACACCATTGTTATCTAAGACACCAGTAGCTGCATTTGTAACAGAATTAACATTATAATTAGATGATTTGGAAGTAGGGGATGGATTACCAGATACAGTTAAATCTAAATCTTTAAAAATAGTTGAAGATACTTCAATATTTTGACTTAATAATTTCTTTATTGTATCAATAGCTCTTGCAATATCTTTTTTTAATATGCAAAGACCACTATCTTCTTTTCCAACTTCAACATTATATTCTGCTAAATAAATATTAGCTTCTGGTTGAGATGCAAAACTTTTCAAAGGAAAAGCGATAGGTTGCCCATTATTTTTTAAACCAATTGTCTTTTTTGCTAAATAAGGCTCTCTACGAGTACCAGAAAGTTTAACAACAGATCCATATCCATTGGGATTTTTCAAATTTATCACCTCTTTATAGACTTGTAAAAGGTAATAAATTGTGCTACAATAAAAATACCTAATACAAGTATGAAAATATTTGTATGTGGATTGAATAGGTAATGTATGACTTTATTTGGCGATAGAGAATACATTATCTATTTTCTTTTTCATTTTAAATCCATGCTTTACTACAAATTCTAATGATTTCTAATTATTTCTCACTATGTCTTATTACTTCCTATATGTTAACATAAAGTTGAAAGGACTGGAAAAATATGTTAAAATAAAGGAAAGGGGGAGCATGGATGCGAAATTTGTCGAATTATTAGAGATTTTGGAAGAACTCGGAATAACTAAAGAACAATTCGTAATTGTCCTAGAATTACTCAAAGAGTTCTATGGTGAAGATAATTAATCTTTATTCTTCACAACCAATTTATCTATATTCTGAAACATTGCTTTATTTGAAGCTAGCACGCCTCGAAGAAGGACTAACTGTTGTTCTGTAATGGTTTCTCCTTCTTCAATTATGCCAAGTTTTATAAACTCTTCCTTTAGATCAATAACATCAGATTCTTTTTTTATCATCTTTTTTGTACTTATGTCATATTTATTTATATTCAAATCTAAAGCACCACAAATTCTTAAAGCAATTGTATATGGTGGAACAGCTCTACCATTAATATATCTTGACAATGAAGATGGAGCAATCTTTATTATTTTTTGTGCAAATTCATCTTCAGAAATATGATATTTTTCTTGAATTCTATCTCTAATATCTCTACCAAACTCAGTGGTTGGTTCTTTACGCATGTATCTTACCTCCTTTAACATTAGTTAAAATATTGCAAAATTAACTCTCTTGCAATTTATGTTCTTATTATACAACATTATTTCCAAATATGCAAGTAAAAATTAAAATTTTTTGCAAATGTGGAAGAAAAGTATTGCATTTTTTTGAAAATGGTGTTATATATATGCACAGGAGGTGATGTAAATGCAAGAAGGTGAACTAAGGAAAAGTATAGTAAATTCAAGAGCATTGAAAATTTGCAGGTATGAAAATGATGTAAAACAAGATGATGTAGCAAATGCAATCAATGTAAATCGAGGAACCTACAGCAAAAAAGAAAATGGACTGATAGCTCTGTCAATTGATGAAGCTGTAGAGATTGCTGTACTTTTGAAAATGGATTTTGAACAGTTCAATAAGATTTTTGCAAACAACAAATTAAGACTGCGAAGGGATGACTATTTAACGAATGAAGAGAGGTTTGCCATGCAGAGGCAAAAATTTTTTTAATTCTTTACTTCCAGATATGGAAATGAAATGAAGAATTATTTTTTTACAAGACTACTTCCAGATGTGGAAGAGAAAGGAGAAGAAATGGACAAAATAACTGTTGCTAAAGCTGCAAAAATCTTAAAAAAATCAAAACAGTTTGTAAGAGAAGGAATAAAATCTCGGAAGACTTCCCATAGGTACAGCAGTAAAAAAGAGTTCTGTATGGACATTTCATATATCACCAAAGCTCTTTTATGAGTATATAGGGCAAGATAATACACAGATGGGATTATCGGTTTATACAAAAATTGAATTGTTAAAATACATTAAACATTTTATTGAAAATGGAAAAATTGAGATTGCAAAAGTTTTTATTAGACAACTAATAAATGAAACACGAAGAGCATCGACTTTAATCAGTTTAAATGAAATGTTAGATTCTTTAAATTATGAGAATAAAGTATTTCATCAAATGGTTTTAGATAGAATAAATGAACTTTTAGAAAATGAAGAAGAATTATCTCTATTTTTCAGCTCAGAGGATAATTCTTCGACAAGTGATGATACATAAGCATCATACTGCTTAAATTATAGCACATTTTAAAATATTGTAAATACAGAAATTCAAATTAAATTGGTTTAAGATTTATATTAAACAAATTTAATTGAATAGATTGGAGATATAAAAATGCCTAATAGAAGGATGTTTAGCAGGAAAATCTGTAGATCAGCTAAATTTCTGAAAATGCCAGGTGAATCACAAAGATTATATTTCCATTTAGGATTAGATACTGATGATGATGGAGTTGTGGAAGCATATAGTGTTATGCAAGCAGCTGGAATAAGTGAAGAATTCTTTAACATCTTAGTAGAAAAAGGCTATGTTATTGTTTTAAATGATGATTTAGTTTCATACATGACCGACTGGAGAGAACACAATGTAATCAGAGCAGATCGTAAAGTAGATAGCATTTATAAAGAATTATTATTAGAAAAAGTACCAGGAATAAAACTTGTTGAACCAAGAAAGAGGGCAAGTTCAAGAAGAAAAAAATCATCTGAAGAAGATGGGCAGACAAATGACAGTCCAAGTCCTGACAATGGACAGACAAGTGACAGTCCAAATAAAAATGAAAAAAGTGGTCAGTCCAATGACAGACAAATGGCAGACAATGGTCAGACAGATGACAGTCCGATGACTGACAATGGACAGCATAAGACAAGTAAAGTTAAGACAAGTAAAGACAATTTAGAAAAAGAAAATTTAAAAAAAGAAAATACAAGCGAAGATAATTTAAGTGAATCTAATTCAAATAAAGTTGATAAAGATTATAAAAAACTAAAAATTATTTTTGAAAATTCTTTAGAAGACATTACAGAAGAAAATATTAATGAATGTATAAATTATCTAAATTATCTACCTGTAGAACTTATAGAATATGCACTTATAAAAACTGGTATGGTTAAAAATCCTAATTGGCAATATACAAAAGTAATATTAAATAGCTGGCTTGCAAAGGGAATTAATACACTTCAAAAAGTAAAGCAGGATGAAAAAGACTTTAAGAAAAACAATCGTAGTGTAGAAACAGATTCGAACGATCCTAGTGGCTTTAAGAGGAAAGGAGAAGAGCTATTGAATGATGAGTGATGATAATAACGAAGATAAAAAAGTTACAAAAGAATTTTTTATAGACAGCCAAGATACTGAAAAACTCGAAAATTATCAATATCCACCAATTCCTGAAGCAGAATATTGTCCGTATTGCAATAAGAAATTAGGGTGGAAAGGTCTTATAAATCCTTTTGATAAAAATAGAATTTTTAGTTGGTGTTCAATTATGGATTGTGACTGTGAAGAATACAAGAAAAATAAAGAATTAAAAAGACTTCGTGAAGCTGAAGAGAAGAAAAAACAGGAAGAGGCTGAACGAAAACTAGCATACCAAAGAAGAATAGAAAAACTATTTGAGCAGAGCAATATTAGTAAAAGAGGAATGAGGAGAACATTTGAATCTTTCAATGTAAACAAGGAGAATGAGAAAGTTTATACAATGGCAAGAAAATATGCAGACAATTGGGAAAAGTACAAAGAAGAAGGTACAGGTCTTATATTTATAGGCAGATACGGAACAGGTAAAACTCATTTAGCATTTGCAATAGCAAATTCATTATTGATTCAAGGTATTCCAGTAATATACGAAACATTTATAAACTTAATGGAAAAATTAAAGGAATCTTATAATAATGAGCATTTGAACTATTATGAAATCATTAAACTATATTGCGAATGTGATCTTCTCATAATTGATGACTTGGGTAAGGAAAGACTTAGTGAGTGGGTTTTAGAAAAACTATTTCAAATAGTTAATACAAGATATGAAAACATGTTGCCAATTATCATTACAACAAATTATACAGAAAAAGAATTGGTTAAAAGATTAAGTTATGGAAATGATGGAAAAACAGCAGAATCTTTAGTCAGTAGATTAAATGAAATCTGTTTAGAAATAGATACAAATTTCCAAGATTATAGAAAAAAATAAAGGAGTAAATGCTATGGCAGAATATTCAATTTCGGATTGTGCAAAGGCTTTAGGTTACAATAGTGTACAAGCTATTTATAATCAAAGCAAAGAACTCGAAAGTTTGGGATATTTGAAAACAAATGATGCAGGTAAAAAAGTAATTAATGATGAAGGCTTAGAATATCTAAGAATTAAAAGAACAGCAAACTATAAAAGTGAACCACTTGGGGAAAATATCCAGGAGAAACTTACTATTCCTGAATCAGAGTTTGAAAACAAATATCTTAGAGAACAAAATAAATCATTAAAAGAACAATTGGAATATTTTAAAAAGAAATATGAAGAATCTGAAAAAGATAATAAAACATGGAGAGAAATGTACAGATCAAGAGATGAAATAATACTTGAAAAAGAAAGAAGTATGTTAACTCCAGTAATACAGAAAAAACACAGGTTCTGGAAGGGATAATTTTATGGAAGAGAATGAAGAATCGCTAGAAGGTGTAATGATTGAAATAGAAATTGTACCTAGAGAAAAAATGATTTACATTTCAGAGGAAAATAGTTCAGGATGTAAATATCCTTATGACAGCTTAGATGAGGCAGGGCAAATATTTCAAGAATATATAAACGATTATGTTAAAAATAGAACTACAAGTAATGAACAAGATGAAGAATTAGAAAATTAATAGGTAATTGCGAAACTAAATGAAAAAATCAAAGAAACATAAAACAGAAGTAAGTATAGAAAGATTTTGGGAGT
>CALXAB010000013.1 GCA_944386175.1 uncultured Clostridia bacterium | reverse complement strand
CAAGTATACAAAAAAGAATGTATGTTTGTACATCACTATTTTTGATTTTTCATACATTCTTATTTTATCATTTTTATCTAGCAACTCTCTATAAAATAAAAGGGGATGTTTTGTGCTATTTCCTATTAAATAGCTTTTTTGCATTATAACTACTTTTTTGTATTTGTCAAATTGTAATTTGTGTTATTTCTCTGCTGTAATATCTAATAATACTAAATCTTCATTAGTATTATTTAATATTTCGTGTGTGCTTCCTAAAGGACAATAATGTACTTCATCTTTGTTTATTATCTCTTCTTTGTCTTCAATAATAATTTTTGCTTGTCCTGATATTACATATATAAATTCATTATTCTTTTGTGTATGTTTTCCCATTGAAGAATTAGGCTTTAAAATAGCTTTTATTATTTTACACTCCTTGTTCAAAAACATTTTAGACTTTACTATACCATTTCCACCATTCATATTTTGTACTTCTATTTCTTTTAATTCATTAAAATTTATTTTCATTTTTCATTTTCCTCTCCTTATCTACAAATTATCTAATTCTTTTTCTAAATTTTTCTTTCGTATACCTTTTTTTATCAAACTATTTAATTGTACTTTATAATTCTTCTATAAAATGTTTTTTATACATATTCCAATATTTCTTATATACTCTTTCCTCGTTTCCATCTAAATTTAATTGATACATACGGAAAGTAACTAAAATATTTTTTGGTTGCCATTGTTCTTCATAAGAGTATTGGTATTTCATACCCAATTTTTTCATTACTTTACCACTGCTTAGATTATTAATATCATGTGTAGCAGTAATGTACGGGATTTTATCTTTTTTTAATTGTTCAATAATTGCAATTCCTGCTTCTGTTGTAATCCCTTTATGCCAAAATTCTTTACACAAAGCATATCCAAGATCGTAACTATCATTTATATCTACTTTTATATAACCTATTGGAATATTGTTTTCTTTTAAACAAATTGCATAATTATATCCTTGCTCATTAGTATAAATTTTTTCATAGTTTTCTTTATATATTTTCTCTGCTTCTTCAATAGAATTTATAGGATACCAAGGCAAATAAGTATTTACTTCTTTATCACTATATATCCTAAACAATGCCTCTATATCATTTGAGGTAAATTTTCTTAATATTAATCTTTCTGTGATGAGTGTTGGCGTATTTTTTAACAACATATCTATATCTCCTTACAACTTACTATTTTAAATTATTTTACCATTTCATTAGCATTACCAACATATTTTCATGGCTTTACTTTAATTTTTTCTATTCTTTTGTACACAAGAAAATAAAATATTTATTATTGTTCTATTATTTATCTTTTGCTTGCCTTGGTAAGTCTATCTCAAAATCAATAAATTCATTATCATTTTTTACTCTTATATTTCCATTGTGTAGTTCTACTATTTCTTTAGTAATAGCTAATCCTAATCCAGATCCTCCTGTAGTACTTTTTCTTGAGTCATCTCCACGATAAAATTTTTCAAAAATTTTATCCAATTTATATTCTGGAATTTTATCCCCTTGATTTTTAAAATTGATAATAATATTATTAGAGTCTTGTTGTAATTCTATATTTATAGTAGTATTTTTATAACTATAGTTTATAGCATTTTTTAATAAATTATCAAATGCTCTAGCTAATTTATCTCCGTCGCCATCATATATTACCATTTTAGGTGCTTCTAAATTACATTTTAAATGATTTTCTTCCAACATAGGATAGCATTCATCTATTAGTTGTTCTAACAAATATGAAATATTTATTTCCTTTTTATTAATTGGCATATCATGTAGGTTATATCTTGTAATGTCAAAAAATTGATTTGTCAATTCTTCTACTCTTAATGATTTGTCTAATGCTATTTTTATATATTTTTCTTGTGATTGCTTTGAAATGTCTTTTTCATCTAAAAGTAATGTTAAATATCCTATAATTGAGGTAAGTGGAGTTTTTAAATCATGTGCCATATACATTATTAAATCATTTTTCTTTTGCTCTGCTTCCCTTTGGCTGTTTTTACTTGATATATATTTGTATTTTATTTCATTTATTTTTTCAGCAAATTCATTTACTTCACTTGGTAATTTAATTGTTTCATTATCTTCTTTTAAAATTAAATCCAATGAATTATATACTTGATTAATTCTATTTATATATTTTGAGATAAATCTAAAAATTATTATACCTAACACTATTGCAATATACATACATTCAACTATCTCTCTATTTTGCACTATCCATGCATATAAATCATAATTTACTCTAGATACTAATTGAGATAAAGTATCTTCAAAAAATAAAACTAATACAAAATATACAATAATAGAAATAATTATTGCAATTACTAAATTTCCTAGTAATGATAAAAATATTCTTACTTTTTTATTTATTAATTCATCAATCTTCAAATTAGTTCTCCTATCTTTCTATAATATTTGATACATTTAGTTTTCTATTTTATAACCTACTCCCCATACTGTTTTTATAAATTTTGGTTTTTTTGTATTCTCTCCTAATTTTTCTCTTATTCTTCTTATATGAACCATTACAGTATTATTACTATCAAAATATTTTTCCTTCCAGACTTTTTCAAATAGTTCTTCTGAACTTATTACTTTTCCTTTATTAGTTGCTAAATATAGTAATATATCAAATTCTATTGGAGTTAAATCTATTTTTCTATCATATAACAGGCATTTATGTTGTGTTTTATTAATTACTAAGCCATCTATTTCTATTATATCTTCTGATCTTTCTTTTTCATTATACAACTTATATCTTCTTAATGCTGATTTTACTCTTGCTACAACTTCTAATGGATTAAATGGTTTTGTAATATAATCATCTGCCCCAATGGTTAAACCTGTTATTTTGTCATTGTCTGCTATTTTTGCTGTTACCATGATTATTGGGAATTTTAAACCTTTTTTTCTTATATATTTACATATTTCAAATCCATCTTTTCCTTCTATCATAACATCTAATATTGCTATATCTAAATTTATTGTATCTATACATTTTATGGCTTCTTCTGAGGTGTAAAATTTATAAATCTCGTAATTTTCATTTTCCAAATATACTTCTAATAAATCTGCTATTTCTTTCTCATCATCTAAAATTAAAACCTTCATTTCTAATCTCATTCCTTTTCAAAAACAAATCGGAAAGTCTTAACATTTGTACAATCTTTAACTTTTTTATTTGGCTTTCCGCTGATTTGTTCTACACCAATTTTACATATGTAAAATTGTGTGCATTCGTTTTTGCCTTCTTTTTTTGATTATAACATAAACTTTGTATTTTTTCATTTTTTTGTTAAATTGTAAGAAAATATTAAGAATTTTTTAACTTTATTTTAAAACTATTTTTTCTTATTTTACTTATAATCAAATTAACCTTAAAATTGATTATAAAATAACGGTGCCATTAAACCAAAATTTTTTAAAATAAAATAATTAATGGAGAAAGGTAAGTATGATATATTAAATTTTAAACTTTATTATATTATACAAGGTTTATCATATGAAAAAATCAAGAAAAAAGTCTAAAAATCTTAAAAAAAGCATAATTTTTGTATTTATTTTACTAGTAATAATTGTTATATTTCTTAATTATGATTATTCTTTATTTAATAATACTGAATTTCCAGATTTAAATATATTTAGTGAATATCCTGTTATAAAAAAAGATTCTAATAAAAATTATCCTGGAATTGGTCAAGTTAAAGTAAATAATAAAGATGGTTATTTTACTACATTTACTACTGAAGAAAATTATAAAAAAACATATATTGAATATAAACAAAATGGGAATTCTTCTTGGAGTAATAAAGAATATTGGGGTGATACTATGTCTGAAAACGGATGTGGTATAACTGTAATGTCTATTATTTTAAGTGGGTATGGTAAAAATTATACTCCTGAAGATTTAAGAAAAAAATATTATCCTGTTATGGATTACGAAAATTTTTCTGTTGAATTATCTTCAACATTTGGAATTGCGAATTCAGACTTTTATTATGATAGTGTTCATTTATCAAATGATTCAATTATCAATCATTTAAAAACAAATAGACCTATTGTTGTTTGTGTTTGGAATAAGCCTTCTGATAATCGTTGGACTACTGCTTCTCATTATATGGCTTTACTTGCAAGTGATGAGAATAATATGGTTTATGTTTCTAATCCTAATGGTTTAAAAAATGATTGTAAGAGTTCTGGTTGGTATTCTATTGATGAGATCTCTCCTTATATTGCTAAAGCTTTATATATTGAAGAATTTATTTGATTCCAGTTTATATAAATAGACTAAGATAGTTGTATATAACTGTCTTAGCCTATTTTTAGACATATTAATTATTATGTATCATGATATTTGTTTTTTCTTATAAACTTTCCTTTTTACATGTATTAATGCATAACTAATTACAGCTAAAATTAAAGTAATAATTATTTCTTTTTGAGATATAGGTGATAATTCCAATATCTTATTAAACAATAGAGCTGCTACATAAAATCCAACTAATGTTGTTGTAAATAAAAATACATGTAATTTTGTAAATGGTGTACAAACTTCCTGAACTGCTAAAATACTAGTAAATCCAATTAATACATACATCATTGTTGTTAACACTTCATTTCCTATTCCTGTTACATTTCCTATAATAGTTAATACAATTATATTAAACATAATAACAATAGCAAATGGAGCTGCATTTGTCAGTGCCGTTGGTAAAAATGCTCCTGTAATTGGTTTTTTATTTTTCTCAAATGTAATAAAAAATGATGTATATCCTTCAATAACTAAATCTATTAATGTTATTTGTATTGGTATAAATGGAAATGCTGTATTTGTTATTATACAGAATAATGACAATAATACAGAATATATTGTTTTTATAAAGAATATTCTAGCAACATTGGTTATATTGTTTACAACTCTTCTACCTTCCATTAATACATCTTTTAATACACTAAAATCTGAGTTTAATAATACTATCTGAGATACTTGTTTTGCTGCATCACTTGCATCTGGAAGTGTAATACTGCAATCTGATTCACGAAGTGCTATAACATCATTTACCCCATCTCCTGTCATTGCTACTTTATGATTTTTAGCTTGAAGTGCTTTTACAATTATACTTTTTTGATGTGGTAATACTCTCGCAAAAATACTATATCTATCTACCAGATTTACTATTTCAGCATCTGTACTTATAGTTGATAAATCTATATATGAATTATAATCCTCAAGTCCTGCTCTTTTAGCAATTGTAGAAACTGTTAATGGATTATCTCCAGAAATAATTTTAACATCTACACCCTGTTCCTTAAAATATCCTAGCATTTCTTTTGCATTTTTTCTTAAGGGATCTTCTAATATTACAGACGCAATAACATTTAATTCTGGTAACTCATCTTCTTTAATTATTTCTTTTGAATATGCTATTGATAATACTCTTTTTCCACCTTTTTGCAATTCTACAATTCTTTCTGGCATTTGTTTATTACTTTTTTCAAATAATCTTTCCGGTGCACCTACTACGATAGAACCTTCATCTTTAAATGATATTGAACTCCATTTTCTTTCTGAAGCAAATGGAACACTATCTATTTTTTGATAATTAATATCACCTTTAAAATGATTTTTAATTGCTTTAAATGTTGCATTTGTGTCATCCATTCCATTCACAAAAGCTATCATCATATCATTAAATGGTTTTGGCATAACATTGTCTTCGTAAATTTTTACTTCTGAAACTTTCATTTTTCCTTGGGTTATAGTTCCTGTTTTGTCTAAACAAATTGTATCAATATGAGCTAAAGACTCTATACTGTATAATTCTTGTACTAATACTTGCTTTTTTGCAAGTTTAATAACTCCTGATTCTAAAGCAATTGTTATTAATAAAACTAGTCCTTTAGGTAACATTCCAAGTAATGCTGCTGCTGTAGCTATAACAGATTCATTAAGTACTGTTTCTCTGATAAAATAAGCTTGTATAAACAAGATTATTCCAACTGGTATTATTACAAAACTTGTAAATTTAGTAACTTTTTTCATTGAATTTATTAATTCTGAATTATTATCTTTATGCTTTTTAGTTGCACTTACTATTTGATTTGCAAAATTATCTTCTCCGACTTTTTCTACAATCGCATAACATTTGCCACTAACAACATAACTTCCTGAAAGTAATTTATCTTCAACTTTCTTTTCTACTAAATCTGACTCTCCTGTAAGTAAAGATTCATTTACCTCTATTTCTCCTTCTACTACATATGAATCAGATGGTATTTGATCTCCTTGTTTTAATATAATTGTGTCTCCTAGTACAACTTTTTCTACTTCTATTTCTTCCTCTTTTCCATTTCTTATTACTGTTGTTTTCGATGCAGTTAATATTGATAGTTTTTTTACTAGATTTTTTCCATGTATTTCTTGAATTATTCCAATTAATACATTTATTGTTATTATTAAAAAGAAAAATGTATTTGTATATGCTTTTACAAGCAATAATGCTATTGCTATTATTAGATTATATAAATTGAATAATGTAAAAACATTGTCTTTTACTATTTGCCAATTTGATTTAAGGTTATTATTATTACTTATATTTACTTTTCCCTGTTCTGTTAGCTTTTCTACTTCTTCTGTGGATAGTCCTTGGTATTTTTCTTCTTTCATTTTTCCTCCTATATTTACAAATTTTTATTACCTTTAAGTTATATCATAAAAGTTGAAAAAAAAATAGTATTTTTATAAAAATATAGTAAACTTTTTATTAATTAGTTACAATTTAAGGCTATATAGGACATAGTATATCAATAAATATAGTATTTTTCGGTTCAATGCATAATTTAAGAAATTCTAAATTAATTTTTTGGTCCCCTTTCACTTAGTCCGAGCTAAAGCTCGACGTGAACATTACCCAAAAAATTAATAAAGAATTTCTAAAATTACTCCAATCACATTCAAAATACTATATTTATTGATATACTATGTCCTATATAGCGTAAATTGTAACTATAATATCACATGCTTTTTACATTTACTCTTCTTCTTCGTCAAATTGACTATTATATAAATCTGCATAAAATCCATTTTTAGCCAACAATTCTTCATGATTTCCTTGTTCTACAATGTCTCCATGGTTCATAACTAAAATTAAATCTGCATTTTTAATTGTAGAAAGTCTATGAGCAATTATAAAACTTGTTCTACCTTTCATTAAATTATCCATTGCATCTTGTATTTGAATCTCTGTTCTTGTATCAATAGAACTTGTTGCCTCATCTAATATTAAAATCTTAGGATTTGCAAGAATAACTCTTGCAATTGTTAATAATTGTTTTTGACCTGCTGATACATTTGTTGATTCTTCATTTAAAATCGAATTATATCCTTTTGGTAAAGTTTTTATAAAATGATGTACATGTGCTGCTTTTGCTGCTTGTATAACTTCATCATCTGTAGCATCTTCTCTACCATATTTAATATTTTCTTTAACTGTTCCTCCAAATAACCATGTATCTTGAAGTACCATTCCAAACATCTTACGTAATTCACCACGATTAAAGTCTTTTATATTATGACCATCTACAAGAATTTCTCCCTTATTTACATCATAAAATCTCATAAGTAGTTTAACCATTGTTGTTTTTCCTGCACCTGTCGGTCCTACAATTGCAATTTTTTGACCTTCTTTTACATTACAGTTAAAATCATTTATAATAGTTTTTTCTGGATTATATCCAAAATTTACATGTTTAAATTCTACATTGCCTTTCAATTTTGAAATATCTATATTGCCTTTAGCAGTTTCGATTTCTTCTGGTTCTTCTAAAAATTCAAATATTCTTTCTGCTGCTGCTACCATTGCTTGTAACATTGCAGATATTTGAGCTATTTGAGTAATTGGTTGGTTAAATTGTCTATTATATTGTATAAAACTTTGAATATTACCAACAGTTATTGTTCCATTTATTGCTAAATAGCCACCTGCTACTGCCACTGCTACATATCCTATATTTCCCATAAAATTCATCAAAGGATGCATCAAACCTGATAAAAATTGTGATTTCCATCCTGAACGATATAATTCTGCATTTTCTTTTTCAAATTCTTTTATAGCATCTTCTTCACCATTAAATGCTTTTACTATATTTAATCCACTATATATTTCTTCTACCTGACCGTTTACGTGTCCTAAGTATTCTTGCTGTCTATTAAAATATTTTTGAGATTTTCCTACTATAACTTTTACTATAAGACTTGATATAGGTAATATTACTATTGATATTAATGTCATTTGCCAACTTATTGATAACATCATTATTAATATTCCAATTATTGTACAAATAGATGTTATTATTTGCGTTATACTTTGATTTAAATTCATACTTAAAGTATCTATATCATTTGTTATGATTGATAATACTTCTCCATTTGTTTTTTTATCAAAATAATTCATTGGTAATTTGTTCATTTTCACAGCAATATCATTTCTTATTTTATATGTTAATTTTTGTGCTACACCAGTCATTGTAAAACCTTGAATAAATGAAAATACAGCACTTACTATATATAAGGCAAGCAAAGTTAATAATATTTGAGCTATTTTTCCAAAGTCAATGCCTGTTCCACCAGATATTTTACTAACTATACCATTAAAAATTTCAGTTGTTGCATTTCCAAGAATTTTTGGTCCTACTATTGTAAATATCGTACTTCCAATTGCAAATATAAATACTACTATTAATGCAATTTTATATCTTGATAAATATTGTTTTATTAATTTTTTAGTTGTTCCTTTAAAGTTTTTTGCTTTTTCTTGAGGGATGTTTTTTCCCATTCTTCCTCCCATTGGTCCTGGCATATTTTTCTCCTTTCTTTATAATTTTATTTCAATTCGTCTTCAGACATCTGAGATAATGCTATTTGTCTATATGTCTCATTGTTTTCCATTAGTTCTTTATGTGTACCTATTCCTACTACTTTTCCTTCTTCTAAGACTACTATTTGATCAGCATTTAGTATTGTACTAATTCTTTGTGCTACAATTATTACTGTTTTATCTTTTGTTATTTTTGAAAGTTCTTCTCTTAATTTACTATCTGTTTTTAAGTCTAATGCTGAAAATGTATCATCAAATATAAATATTTCTGGATCTTTTGCTATTGCTCTTGCTATTGATATACGTTGCCTTTGTCCTCCTGATACATTTGTACCACCTTGTGATATTTCATCTTGATATTTCTTTTCTTTCGTTTCAATAAATTCAGTTGCTTGAGCAATTTGTGCTGCTTTTGTCATTCTTTCGTCTGACATTTCTTCATCAGAATATTTTATATTTGTTTCTATTGTTCCAGAAAATAATAAACCTTTTTGTGGCGCTAATCCTATAATTTTTCTCAAATCTTTTTGTTTTACATTTTTTACATTAACACCATCAATTAATAATTCTCCTTCTGTTACATCATAAAATCTAGGAATTAAATTAACTATTGTTGATTTACCACTTCCTGTACTTCCTATAATTGCTGTTGTTTGCCCAGGTTTTGCTGTGAAGTTTATATCTTCTAATATTTCCGTATCTGCATCTGGATATCTAAAACATACATTTTTAAATTCTACTAATCCTTTTTTACTTTGGTCAAATGATTTTGTTTCTGAATCTATTGGATCTTTTATATCTGGTTCTGTTTCTAGGACTTCATTTATACGGTTAGCTGATACAGATGCCCTTGGTAACATTATTGAAATGATAGAAATCATCAAAAATGCCATTACAATTTGCATCAAATATTGTATAAATGCCATCATATCCCCAACTTGCATTAATCCTTGTTCTACATTATGACCACCAAACCAAATTACTAATATCATTATTGAATTCATAACAAACATAAGCATTGGCATCATCATTGACATAGCCCTATTTACAAATATATTTGTTTTCATTAAATCTGTATTCGCTTTATCAAATCTCTTTTCTTCTTTCTTTTGAGTATTAAAAGCTCTTATAACTGGAATTCCTGTTAAAATTTCTCTTGATACTCCATTCAGCTTGTCTGTTAGATCTTGCAACTTTCTAAATTTAGGCATTGCTACTACAAATAATGTTATAACTATTAATAAAATAGCCACAATTGCTACACCAATAATCCAAGCCATTGAATTATCTGTTCCTGTTAATACTTTTAAAAGTCCTCCAAAACCTATAATTGGTGCATATACTACTACTCTAAATAACATTGTAATTAATTGCTGAATTTGTTGAATATCATTAGTACTACGAGTTATTAAAGAAGCTGTTGAAAATTCTGATAATTCTTTATTAGAAAAACTCAAAACTTTAGTAAATACTTTTTCTCTTAATGTTTTTCCTAATCTTGCTGCTACTCTTGATGAT
The DNA here is from genome assembly GCA_944386175.1 of uncultured Clostridia bacterium. GTDB lineage: Bacteria > Bacillota > Clostridia > TANB77 > CAG-508 > CAG-269. Next base: position 26,570 of record CALXAB010000013.1, on the reverse strand, counting down.
AAGAACATTATTGATACTGCTGAAATCATACTAATAAATGCAACACCAAGCATTTGTAATCCTGTAATAAGAATATAATTATTTTGAATTGTATCTGTATTTATATTTGCATCTTTATATAATTCTTTAACAGCCATAACAGCAGCTTGCTCTTTTATAGAATCTTCCATATTTTCAATTTGTTTTGTAGCTTCGCTTAATAACTGATCTCTTTGTTCCTCCGGCATATTTTTAATTATATTAGTTAATGATTCATTTTGTATAACTGCTTTTTGTTGTTCAGGGACATTTGCTAACATTTGTCCTTTTATCTGATTAGCAGTTTCTTCATTACTTATTGATGAAAATTCCATCAATGGGTTAACTAATTTTTTAGCTAATTCTTTTTTTTGTTCATTTGTAATATCTTTAATTAAATATATATTTTCTGTATTAGCTAGATCATTTTTTTCTATATATTTGTTTAATAATTTTTCTTGATATTTAGCATCAACATTGTTTGCATTTTCAATTAAAGAATAATTACTTAAAATCTCATCTTTATCCTCTACAAACAATAAAAGAGTTTCCATATCTTGTTGTGATATAATTTCTGGAACAGCTATTTCTATTCCACCTGATTGAATACCTGTATTTACGATTTTAGAAGTATAATCAGGTAAATTTAAATCAGTAGTTGCTTGAATACATAAAAGAATAATTATACAAACTACTGCTACCCATGTTTTCTTTAGATATTTTAAAACTTTTAGCATGTTATTCTCCTCTCTTATTTATATTTTCTCGATTTTAGCGACTTTTTAATTATATATGACACCTCGTCATTTGTCAATATATCAATTGTGAATTTTTTGTGAACTTCAAAATTTTTCTAATATATAACCAAAATAAATTTATGTTAATTTTGTAATTATTGCTTAACATTACTAAATAAATGAATTTTAGTAATTATTAGTTAATATTATAAAACAAATAAATTCTAAAATTATCAAATAGAATAATCTCAAATTTATTTTGAGTAATAACTACTTAGAATTTTAGAATTTATTTGTTCCTTCATTAATATTTTTTATTGCCAATTTTGGATGCGTCCCCAAATTGGTAATTACATTTTTCTAAATACCCCTGCTACTTTTCCTAATATCTCACAATCAGGTACAATTATTGGGTCCATTGTACTATTTTCTGGTTGAAGTCTAATATGATCTGTTTCTTTATAAAATGTTTTTACTGTTGCTTCATCTCCTATTAGTGCAACTACTATTTCTCCATTATTAGCATTGTTTTGTCTTTTTACTAATATGTAATCACCATCTAATATACCAGCTTCTATCATACTTTCTCCTCTAACTGTAAGCATAAAACTTTCTGAGTTTCCTACGAAGTCAATTGGTATTGGAAATGTATCTGTTACATTTTCAACAGCTAATATTGGTTCTCCTGCTGTTATTTTTCCTATTATAGGAACTTCTACCAATTCTTTTTGTGTATAGAAGTCTTTGCTAGATGTTTTTTTAGGTTCTCCAGTTCTTCCTTTTAATAATCTTAATGTTCTTCCTTTTTTGTCTTGTTTTTTGATATATCCTTTTTCGTCTAATTTTGATAAATATCCATGTACTGTTGCTGTAGAGCTTAATCCTACTGCTTTTCCTATTTCTCTTACTGATGGTGGATACCCTTGTGTCATTATTTGTTTTTCAATAAATCTTAATATTGCTTTTTCTCTTGAATTTAATTCTGGTTTTTTTCTTGGCATATTATTCACTCCATTTCTCGTATTTTTTGTTATAATATCATACAAACAAAAAAATGTCAAACATATTTTTGACATTTTTTAAATTTAATATTATTTAAATAAAGCTTCGTAATTTTTTGTTTACTATAAATACTATTTTTATTTAATATAAATACTAGGATCTACTTGGACATTATCTTTTAATATTTCAAAATGTAGATGAGGTTCATCTGCAATTTCAAATACTGCCGTGTTTCCAACTGTGCCTATGGCTTGACCTTTCTCAATTTTTTCGCCTTCTACTACAAATTCAGAAGTTAATAAATTTGAATATATTGTTTGAAAATTATCATCATGTTCTACTACTACTGTTAAACCATATCTTGGGTCATTTTTTATTGATTTTACTGTTCCTTCTTCTGCTGATTTAACAACTGTTGTTTTGTCAGCTTTTATATCTATACCTAGATGAGTTGTCCATTCTTCCAGTGTATTAGAATATATAACATTGTCTTTTGCATATTCTCTTACTATATCACCTTCCACTGGTTTTTGAAAAGATAATTCTTTTTTTGTTTCCTTTGTTTGTGTTCCTGTGTTATTTGTTGTCTCTGCATTAGTTTCATTAGTTATAGTATTAGTAGATGTATTTTGCGTATTAGTTGTATTACTTGCTATATTTGTCATATTTGAAGTATTTACATTACTTGAATTAGTAGCATTATTTTCCTGCTCAACTTCATTTACTGATTTTCCTATTTCAGTTCCTGTACTTTGTGTTTCATCTTCATTATCTGTAGCTTTTGCCATTTGTTCTAATGTTATCGTACTGTCTTTTACTTCATCGTTAATATTTTTACTGTACATTAATATTGCAAATACAATTAATGCCAAAACTGCAATTCCAATTAGAGTATATAATATAATTTTATCACTTATTGAACTCCCATCATTGTTTTTCATTCTTGAACTTCTTCTCATATAATCCTCCTCCAATACTTTATTAATTAAAGTATTTACCATTTTTAGAAGATTATACATATTATAAAGAATTTATATCTTTAATTTCTACACCACTATAAAAATGTTTTATAATTTCATCATATGTACTTCCTTGTTTTGCCATACTATCAGCTCCTGTTTGACTCATTCCTACTCCATGACCATATCCTTTTACCACAAATTTTATCTTTCCATCAGCTTTTTGGATTTCAAAATTTGTGGATTTAAGTCCAAAAATTGTTCTTGCTTCTGTTCCTGCAATTTCATGATTTCCAAATTTTATTGTTTTTACTCTGCCACTATCTGTATATTCTAAAATTTTAATATCTTCATCATTATTAAAATCTATTTGTATATCTTCATATTTTTCTTTTAATTTGTTAATTACATCATCATATGATAATTCAACTTCTGAATTATATTGTTGATATCCTTCTTCTCCTGCTGTTTCTACAACCTGTAAATATGGAAGTCCTGTTCCTCCCCACACATTTACTGGTACTTCTGTTTTTCCTCCACTATTAGCATGAAAAAATGCATTTATAGGTTCATTATTATATGTAATAACAAGTCCTTTTGTTGAATCTACACAATCTTGTATTTTTTTCCAATTATCCTCTCTTTTACTTTCTTCCCACCTTGAAAATCTAACATCTTTTGAAACCCATGCTTGACAACAATTAGAATCATCACAAATATCTGCATTATCATGTTTCTTATTTTTTATTTTATAAATAGTATATGTTCTTGCAACAACAGCTTGTGCTTTTAAAGCTTCTATTTCATAATCAACTGGCATTTCTGCTGATACTACATGATATAGATACTCATCAATGTTAACATCTTCTACTTCTCCTGTTTCATGATGTAATAACTTTATTGTTCCATAATTTTTATAATTGTATTCCTCATTTTGTACCTCTGCATTTTCTTGATCTTGTTGATTTGTGTTGTCCTCTTGTGTTTCACTTATTTCATTTTTTTCATCACCAATAAAAGCTAGTTGTATAGCTCCTTTTGTAAGAAATGCTGGTAATATAAAGCAAATAAATATAAATATAATCAGATAAATAAAAAACTTTTTCATACTCTCCCTCTTTGTGCCAAAGGGGACGGGCTATTTTGGCAATTTGCCTTATTCAACCTTTTACCAGAGGAAACGACCTATTTTGACAGATTGCCAAAATAGCCCGTCCCCTTTGGCACTAAGCTCCGTCCTTCTAATCCTATTTTCATTTTATTCAAAATTTTTCTTTCTATTCTCGAAACTTGAACTTGTGTTATTCCTAAAATTTTAGCAACTTGTGATTGTGTTTTTTCTTTATAATATCTTAATAATATAATCTCTTTATCTCTCATTTCTAAGTTGTTAATCATTTGAGTTATTGCTAATTTATTAGTAATTAATTCTTCTTGATTGCTATTATTTGATAATTTTTCTATTAAATTTATTGTATTTCCATCTTTATGATTTGTGTAAGTTGTACTTTCTAAAGAATCTACATTATTATTTGATTCCATTGCTAATAAGATATCTTCTTTTGAAACTTTTAGTTCTTTAGCTATTCTATTTATTGTTATTTCTTCACCTTTTTTATAGAAATATTCTTTTTGTAGTTCTTTTATTTTTATACTCAATTCTTTTATACTTCTACTAACTTTTATTGGGCCATCATCTCTTATATATCTTTTGATTTCTCCTATCATATATGGTACTGCGTATGTTGATAATTTTACATCATAATTTGTATCAAATCTTTTTATTGATTTTATAAAACCCATACAGCCTATTTGGTATAAATCATCTAATTCATATCCTCTGCCATTAAATCTTTTTACAATACTCCATATTAAACCATTATTTTCTTTTATTAATATTTCTAATGCTTCTTTGTTTCCGTAATTGGGCTTTTTCTATTAATTGAATTAATTCTTTATTCATTTTAACCCCTACTTTACATTAATCTTTTGTTATCATTAAAAAATCTTGGTTATCCTCCTCTTCTTCATTTGGTTTACTTATAATTTTAGACATTTTAACCTTTGTTCCTAAGCCTACTATTGATTCAACTTCCATGGTATCCATAAAATTTTCCATTATAGTAAATCCCATTCCTGATCTTTCTAAGTTTGGTTTTGTTGTATATAATGGTTCTTTAGCGATTTCTATATTTTCTATCCCTTTTCCATTATCTGATATTTCTATTATTATTTCATTTTCTTTTAATCTTGCCATTATTTTCACTATACCTTGTTTATTTTCGTATCCATGAATAATACAATTTGTTACAGCTTCTGAAACTGCTGTTTTTATATCTGATAATTCCTCTATAGTTGGGTCTAACTGAGAGGCAAAAGCTGCTACAGAAATTCTTGCAAATGCTTCATTTGATGATTTACTTATAAACTCTAACTTCATTTCATTTTCAAATTGTTCTTTCATTATATTTTTCCTCCTTTTCCCTTTTGGGTCGTGTCCCCAAAAGGGAATTTTGATTAGCTAACTGCTAGCTCTGTAATTGGTATCAATTTTAATATACCACTCATTTCAAAGATTTTCTTTACACTACTTGTTAAGTTTGCCACTTCTAATTGCCCACCTAACATGTTTGCGAATTTGTATCTACCTATTATTAGACCTATTCCCGCACTATCCATGAAAGTAACATTATCAAAATCAAATACAACTCTTTTAGGCATATATCTTTCAATCTCATAATCTGCTTTCCTCCTTATCTTTTGAACGCTAAAATCATCTATTTCTTCTGTAATTTTAAAAACTAGAAGCTTGTCCTTTTCATAAAATTTTGATTCCATTTTTTATTTTATTTCCTCCTTTTAGTTTTTACAGTTAGTATTATAATATTTTTTACAGTTTTTTCCAAGAGTAAAATTTTAGAAGTTTTGTCGATATTTTAGAAGTTTTCGACAAAAAATAAGGGACGTTCCTTTAATCCCTAAAATTCGGGATAATGGGGACGGACCTTGAAAAAAATTACCATTTTAGTGATGTATCCAAAATGATAATTTTTATAAGCAATTTTTAGTTTCCTATTAAACAAGGATATATATATTTTTTTTAATAATTTAGAATTTGTTTATTCTGTAATGTTAGCCGAGTAATTATTAAAATTTATATATATATCCTTGTTTAATTAATGTACTGTATAGTACTTTTAATAAATTTCCTTTTTAGATGTGTTTTTTAAATAGTAATTTTTTTAAAGGTCCGTCCCCATTATCCCGAATTTTAGGGATTAAAGGAACGTCCCCAGCATTTCTTTATATCTGGCCAATTTTTCTTTTTCCTCATCAATTTTTGCTTGAGGTGCTTTATTCATAAAACCTGGATTTGATAGCATTTTTTCACATCTTTCAATTTCTGATTGTATTTTTTTCTTTTCCTCTTCTATTCTCTTTTTCTCTTCTTCTAAATCAATCAAACCTTCTAATGGCATATATAATTCTATTCCTTCAGTGATTATTTGAATTGAATCTTCTGGTATATTTTCTTTTTCTGTCTTTAATATTAATTTATCTCCAAATCCTAATTTTAATAATATTTCTTTTAATTCTTCTATTTCTTTTTTATATTTTTCTGTTACTATAATTAATTCTGATTTTTTGCTTGGATGAATATTTTTTGTACTTCTTATATTTCTTATTTCAACTATTATTTCTTTTAACTTTTCTAATATATCTTCTTCTTTTTCAAATCTTACTTTTAATTTTGGCCATGAACTTACCATCAAATCTTTATCGTCATATTTTACTAAATTTTCATATATTTTTGATGTAACAAATGGCATGAATGGATGTAATAATTTTAAACATGTTCTAAATACTTCGTCCAAAACATATGATGTCTGTATTTTTTCTTCTTCAGTCCCATTATATAGTTTTATTTTTGCTATTTCTATATACCAATCACAATATTCATTCCACATAAATGAATAAATTTTATCTATTGCAATTCCTAAGTCATAATTATCTATATTTGTAGTTATTTCTTGAACTAGTTCACTTAATTTACTTAAAATCCATTTGTCTTCAATTTTTAATGCATTTTCTTTAACTAGATTATTTTTTTCATCAAAGTTATTATTCCTAAATTCAATTAATTTTTCGTCTTCTGGTCTATTCATTATTATGAATTTTGCTGCATTCCATATTTTATTAGCAAAATTTGATGCTTGTTCTAATTTTTCTGGCATATATTTGATGTCATTTCCCATTGTTGTTCCTGAAAGTACTGAAAATCTTAGACTATCTGCTCCGTATTCTTCAATTACTTCGATAGGGTCAACACCATTCCCTAATGTTTTGGACATTTTTTTTCCTTCACTATCACGAACAATTCCATGTATTAAAACATCACTAAATGGCTTTTTACCCATTGAGTATAGTCCTGAAAATACCATTCTAGCAACCCAGAAGAATATTATGTCATATCCTGTTACTAATACATTAGTTGGATAAAATGTTTTTAAGTCTTCTGATTCTTTATTTGGCCAACCTAATGTTGAAAATGGCCATAATGCTGAACTAAACCATGTATCTAATGTGTCTTCATCTTGTTTTAATTTAGTACAACCACATTTTTCACATTTTTCTGGCATATTTTTTGCAACATTAACATATCCGCATTCCTGACAGTAGTATGCTGGTATTCTATGTCCCCACCATAATTGTCTTGATATACACCAATCTTGTATGTTTTCCATCCAATGAAAATATGTTTTTTCATATCTTTTTGGAACAAATTTTACATCATTATTTTTTACAGCTTCAATTGCAGGTTCAGCAAGTTTTTGCATACTTACAAACCATTGCTCAGAAATACGTGGTTCTATTGTAGCTTTACATCTTTCACATTTTCCTACATTATGTGTATAATCTTCTATTTTTACTAAAGCTCTTAATTCTTCTAGTTTTTTTACTACTATAGGTCTTGCTTTTATAGCTTCCATTCCTTGTACTGCTGGCATTAAGTCTTTCATTATACAATTATCATCAAATACTTCTATAAATTCTAAATTATGATTTAGTCCTGCTTGATAATCGTTTGGATCATGTGCAGGTGTTATTTTTACACATCCTGTTCCAAATTCTTTTTCAACAAATTGGTCTGCTATTATTGGCACTTCTCTATTAACTATTGGTACTATACATGTTTTGCCTACTAAGTCTTTATATCTTGTATCTTCTGGATTAACTGCTACTGCTGTATCTCCTAACATTGTCTCTGGTCTTGTAGTTGCTACTTGTATATATCTATCTTCATTTTTTACTTTATATCTTAAATGCCATAGATGAGATTGTTCTTCTTTATATTCAACTTCTGCGTCTGAAATTGCTGTATGACAATTTGGACACCAATTTATCATTCTTTTTCCTTTATATATTAAACCTTCATTATATAATTTTATAAATTGTTCTAAAACAGCTTCTGAAAGGCCTTCATCTAATGTAAATCTTTTTCTTTCCCAATCACAAGAACATCCTAGTTTTCTTTGTTGTTGTTGAATTGTTCCTCCATATAACTTAGTCCATTCCCAACATTCTTCTAAAAATTTTTCTCTACCTAAATCTTGTTTACTTTTTCCTTCACCTTTTATTTTTTGAACAACTTTCATTTCTGTTGATATTGATGAATGATCTGCACCTGGAACCCATAATGTGTTATATCCTTGCATCCTTTTATAACGAATTAATACATCTTGTATTGTATCATCTAATGCATGTCCCATGTGCAATTTTCCTGTTACATTTGGTGGTGGCATCATTATACAAAAACTTTCTTTTGTTTTGTCCATACTTGGCTTAAAATATCCTTCTTTTTCCCATTTTTCATATAGTTCATCTTCAAAATCTTTTGGATTAAATTTTTCTTTTAGTATGCTTTTTTCCATAATTACTATCATTCCTTTCTTAGGCACAAATCTGGTTGGAAAAGAATTAAATTTTGGCTAGGCAAACGAGTTTGAAATTTATGAGGCGTACTTTTTGTACGTTGATTGAATTTCAAATGAAGTTTAACGACGCCAAAATTGTAATTATTTTTCAACCTTTTCCTCCTTTTGGCTTCCCTTGAGATGTTTCTTCTAAATGTGTAAGGTAACTTTCTTTTGAAAATAAAATGTTTATTTTCACTTTGAATTGTGAAATTTAAAAGTTTTATATTTTCCTATTTAGAAAAACTCGCCCTCATATATAATATATATAAGGGCGAGTTTCATTTCTCACGGTACCACCTTAATTTATTATTAATTTTCTATATAGTGAGATATTTTGACCACTCACTTCCATATTATTAATAACATCTTAATTAGCTTTTAACGTTGCTTATACGGATATTCCTAAATTATATTTCTCAGAATATCAACAAAAAAGCTACCTTCAGTTTATTCCCATTTAAGAAGTTCCCAGCCTATGACTTCTTTTCTCTTTAAATTTCTATAAACTTACTCCTCTTTTTTCTAGTTTTTATTATTTATGTTATATATTATTACACATTTTTTTTAATTTTACAAGCTTTTTTTACCGATGCCCCCAAAAAATTTTGGGGGCATCTACTTTTAACTGGACTTTAGAGATCCTTCTGCACGTAATTCTTCAATCACATCATCAAGCTCCTGAACATTAATATAAACGGTTTCTCCATCTTTATATTTTACAACATTCAGTTTCTCAACTTCTGGCGGTAGAACAATAGCGTACTTTTCAGAATATCTTTTATTTAAGATATTCCAATCATCATGAAGCCTTCTAACCTCTACCTGATACAATTCTTTTGCATTTGGCAAAGTGCATATTTCTTGCCAGAGTTTATTGAATTTACGATCAATACCCAATTTCTGATAAACTTTTTTATCAGTTACAAGATGATCATGATACCCCATCCAAAACGCCTGTGACATGTTCACATATGGTTGTTCCATAAAGAAGCCTATATCTGGAGAACTACTTTCTCCATAATGCAAACCATCTGTAGACCCTATTCTCTCTTTTTGCTGAATTCTTTCGGCAAAAACATTGAAATCTGGCATTTCTGGTGTTTTCCATTGTTCATATTTTTTATGAACATCTTCAATATCATTACAAGAAATTTTGTACCATTTTTTTAAAATATCTGGAGCTATAACTCCTCTCCGATAATTTTGGCACTTTTCATTTGCATCGACAGTTGCAAGATGAATTACATAACCTGGCATAAGCCCTCCTTATCTACTATGATATCTCATAGCTTTTTTACTTTACCTACAGGTTTACAATGTAATAATATCACAAGGTTATGTTAATGTCAATAGAAATATATAATTATAATATATTACATTGCTCTTTTAAATAATTCTATAAAATCTTCTTTACTTACATCTCTTGGGTTGCCAGGTTTACATGGATCATTCATTGCTTTTTCAGCTAGCATTTCAAAATCTTCTTCTTTTGCACCGTAATCTTTTATTGTTGTAGTAATTCCAACTGCTTTACTTAGTTCTGAAATCATCCATACAAAAGTATTTATGACATCTTGGTCGTTTAAATGTTCTGCATCTGGTCTACCAATATTTACTAATATTTCTCTAAATCTTTGGGCTGTAGCTGGATCTTCTCCATTAAATCTCATAACTGTTGGTAAAAGCATTGCATTTGCTATTCCATGAGGTGTATCATATACTGCTCCCAATTGATGTGCCATTGAATGTACTATTCCAAGTCCAACATTAGAAAATCCCATTCCTGCAATATATTGAGCAAGTCCCATCATTTCTATTGCTTCTGGATTTTTCTCGTTTACAGCTGTTGCCAAATATTTAAATATCATTTTTATAGCTTTCATATGAAACATATCTGACATTTCATTATGAGCTTTTGTTATATATCCTTCTACTGCATGTGTTAATGCATCCATCCCTGTTGCTGCTGCTAATGATTTTGGCATTGATGCCATAAGTTCTGAATCAATAATTGCTATAATTGGTATATCATTTGGGTCTACACATACCATCTTTATTTCAGCTTCTTCATCTGTAATAACATAATTAATAGTAACCTCAGCTGCTGTTCCTGCTGTTGTTGGTAATGCAATTAATGGCATTCCTCTATTTACTGTGTTTGATGCTCCATTTAATGATTTTACATCACTTCTTTCTGGATTTGTCATAATTATAGATATTCCTTTAGCTGTATCTATACTTGACCCTCCTCCTACTGCTACAATTAAATCTGCTTCAGAGTTTTTACAAGCTTCTACTCCATCTAATACATTTTTTATAGTAGGATTTGGTTTTATTTCATCATATAAATCATATGGTACTCCTGCCTTATTTAATACCTCTTCAACTTTGCTTGTTACTCCTGCTTCTACCAAAGATTTATCACTTACTAAAAATACCTTTTTAAATCCTCTTTTTTCAATTTCGCCTGCAAGTTCTTCTCTTGCACCTTTTCCAAAATATGATGTTTCATTTAAAACAAATTTTGTTGACATTTTCATTCCTCCTAATTTCTTAAAATTACCAATTTAGGGACGCGTCCAAAATTGGAATTTAACCTTCTTTATAATTTGAAGGTATATTGAATAATTCATTGTTAGCGTCATAAGACATATCTACTTTTAATAGTTCTTGTTTATTTCCTACAATTGTTTTTATATAAACTAGTTTATCATTTTTATAATAAAATCTAGTTTTTACGTTTTGTTCATCTTGACTATTTTCGTCTGCTAAATCTTGAATAGCAAAATCAGTTAAAGTATTATATTCATCATAATTATATGTCTTATTATCTATTTTTTCTTTTCCTTTAACTGGTTCATTATTTTTTAATTCTTCTAATTCTCCTGCAATTCTGGATAATTCTGTCTCATTATTTTGATATGTGTAATATATTTGCTCATCATCTTTTATAAGATAAGTATTCCCATCTCTTACTAATAATTTTAACTCATCTCCATTAGTTATTGAATATAAATACGCCATATTTCCACTTTTGGCATAATACATTTTGTTATTATCATCAAGAGTTGTTTCTATTGTATATTTATCATTTTCTTGTATTTGATTATATAATTCGCCTATTATAACTTTTTTATCTTCTTTTTTGTTTGCTTGATTTAGCACAATTACTGCAATCGTTCCTATTACAAGTACAATTACTATTGCTATTACGCTTATTGTTATGATTTTTTTCTTTTTTTCCATATTTAATCTCATTCCTTCCTAAAGTACAAAGAAGTTATGCATACTATAGTCCTTTTATTTATTTTGATAATAGGGAAAAAGGGAGCACCCTTTTCACTATAAAATATTTTTTAATACTATTGTTTTCACTCTTGACATTTCTTGTAATGTAGTTAATACTCCTTCGTTGCCTATTCCTGAATGTTTCCAACCTCCAAATGGCATTTCAAATGAACGATAAAAACTTGCTCCATTTACTACTGCTCCTCCACATTCTAACCTATCTGCTATTTTCATTGCTCTTGAATAGTCTTTTGAGATAACACATCCACATAGTCCATATGATGATTGATTTGCTATTTCTATTGCTTCTTCTACTGTGTCAAATCCAATTACTGATATTACTGGTCCAAATATTTCCATGTCTTTTGCTACTTCCATGTCTTTTGTTACATTATCTAATATTGTTGGATAATAATATGCGTCTTCTCTTTTTCCTCCACATACGATCGTAGCTCCTTCTTGAACCATTTGATTTACTTGTTCTTCTATTCTTTTTGCTGCATTTATATTAATCATTGGTCCCATGTCTGTATCTTCTTGCATTGGATCTCCAACTTTTAGGTTTGATATTACTTCTTTCATTCTATCTATAAATTCTTGTTTTCTTGAATTATGGATTAAAAAACGCTTACTTGCACAACATACTTGTCCACCATTATATAATCTTCCCCAAATTGTTTCTTTTACTGCTAAGTCCATGTCTCCATCTTCTAAAAAGATAAACGCGTCATTTCCTCCTAGTTCTAGCATCACATGTGTTAAGTTTTTAGAAGCTGTACCCATTGTTTCTATTCCTGCTGCTGTTCCACCTGTTAATGATACTAGATGTACTCCTTTATGTCTTGCTAATGCTTGTCCTGCCTTTGGTCCATCTCCTGTTAATATTTGAATACATCCTGCTGGAACTCCTGCTTCAATCATTAATTTTACATATTCTATTAATGTTAATGGATTATAATTTGATGGTTTTACTATTATACTATTTCCCATCATTAGTGCTGGTGGTACTTTTTGGCAAAATAAGTCGCTTGGGAAGTTAAAAGGTATAATTGCTGCTATGACTCCTATTGGATATCTTTTTGTTATTTGCATTGTTGTTTCTTGCCCAGCTTCTGTCCCTGCTGGTATGCTTTCTCCATAAAGGTGTTTTGCCCTTTCTATAAACCCTCTTGTTCCAATTCTGACATTTGCAATTTCTCCTCTTGCTTCTTTAATTGGTTTTCCTGTTTCATTTGATAATAATGTTGCTAATCTTTCTTTGTTTTCTTCTACTAAATCAACAAATTTATATAATATATCTGCTCTTTCATAGATTGATACTTTTTCCCATTTCTTTTGTTCTATAACAGCAACTTTTACAGCTTCATCAACATCTTCATCTGTAACATTTGGTACTGTATCTATAAGTTCTTGAGTTGCTGGATTAACAACTTCTATTGTAGCTCCATTTGAAGCATCTTTCCACTCATATCCTATTAAATTTTTCATACTTGCTCCCTCCTTATTATTTATAGCTTTACAAACCATTAGTTCTCCTTCAGCATATTCTTCTATTTTGCATTCGTATTTTTGACTTTTGTTTTGTGGTTTTTCCCCTGCTCTTCATTTTCCAAATGCTGTGAATGATAACATTAATCCTCCTGTTGTATTTGCTCCATGATCTCTAACTCCATATTCTCCAAATGTAAATATCGCTATAAATGGTTTACCATTAGCTTCTTTTTTCAATTGTTTTGAAACTTCATCTATTCTGTCTCCTATTCCTAATCTTCTTCCTCCGCAATGAACTAATAAATATGCGCCAACTTCTCCATTCATATCATTATTTAATTCTTTCATTGTATTTCCTGTTGAGTTTATTAATTCATCAACTGTTGCTTCCATTTGAATAACTGCTGTATTTACTGCAAGGTTTGCACCTATGTTCATTGATTTATCTTTATTTCCAAACATAGGATGACGAATTGCTACTAAATCTCCTAATCTATCTTTTACTCCTAAAGGTTTTGTAATTGTTGTAACTAGTAAATTATTTCCATCTAAATCCTTTTGTTTCGCTCCTGTCCATTCAGCATATTTTTTAAGAGCTGGTTCTCCATCTATTTTTACTAAAGTTCTTTTTCCTTTTACTTCTGTTATAACTCCTGAATTTGTTGTTTCATTATATGCACCTGTAAACACATTTTCCATTTCCTTGTCTGTATAGAAAAATGCTACTGCCGCACCATCATTAAATATCGTATTTCCTGTATATATACTCCATTTTCCTTCTACAGTATTATCTGCTGCACTTCCTCCAAATATTGGAACTCTACCAATTACATCTTCTATACCTTTGATATAATCTTCTTCCTCTGCTGGTGATGCTACCATATAAAAATATGCTGGTACACAGTCTTTTCCTGCATTTTTCATTGCTTCTTTTGCTAACATTCTACCTGTTTCTCTTGCTGAACCTTTTTTCTCTGACCCTGCAACTCCTACGACTAAATCTGGATCACCTAAGGCTAAAATACCTGTAAATCCATTATCTCCTGAAATAAATCCATCTGGTGTAATAATTCCTGCACTTGATGTACATCCAATGATTGGTGCTGTTCCTAATTCTGATTTAGCACCTTCTAAAACTTTTTTTACATCACAATCTACTGATGTATATAAAAATGCTACTTTTGTTTCTATTAAGTCTATAACTGCTTTTGCGGCTGTCTCCTTTCCTTGTGTATAACTATCTTCGTTTGTACTCCATCCTACGTTTGCTTTTAACATAATTACTCCTCCTTTGTAATTTTTATTCTATCCAAATTATACCAATAATATGTTTTTTGTACAATGTTTTTCACAAAAATGTAATAAAGTTGTAATATTACCAATTTGGGGTCACGTCCAAAATTGGAATTTAAATGCATTTTTTGTTTTAATTTTTTAAACTAAAAACCAAATGTAGTATATATAAATTTTAGTAATTATGAATGTGAATGGAAGAATATTATAAATTCTAAAATTTATATATACTACCTTTGGTTTTTAGAATTACAAATTACCAATTTTGAACGCGTCCCCAAATTGGTAAATTAAAAAGATAAGTCTTTGATTCCTCTTTTTACAAATCTATTTTGACCACTTTTTAATTCTTTTAATAATTTGTCTGTTATTTGATATGCATAATCATATTGTTCTTTATCTATTATACCTTTTTCTAATGCTTCTTCTAAATCATTTCTATCACTTAAATGTATATATGTTGATGATTTAGTCGCCACTTCTTGATAATATACCACATCTAAAAATAAATCATTGTAATATGGTATGCCATCTATAATTTTATTTTTTCCATATGTTATATCAAAATAGTACTCTAAAATTTCATTTTTATCATTTACATGTGCTCTAACATTATAACTTTCATCTAATGGTGTATATTCTATAATCTTATAATTTTTGTCCATTTTTTTTACTAACTCTCCATTTATATAAATAAAATATGGTTGTTCTAAATCTTTTACTTCTTTTATTGTTAAATATGCATTTAGATCCTCTAATTTTTTTATACTTACATTTAAGTTAGTAACTTCTTTTACTTGTTTCTTTCGTACATCTACCCATCTATTTAGTTCTTTCATAATTAATCACGATCCTTTCCTTTTGTAATATTTTTTATAAATTATCTTCCTTCTCCTTTATTTTCAACTATCAGATTATTTTCTGAAATATTTTCTTCATAATATTTTTTTAAAAACATTATATTATCCATATTATATAATGTTCTATGGTATAAAAATTTTGCTGTTTCTTTATCTATTTTATTTAAATTGCCATAATATTGTTTTATTGTTCTTATTATGTGCATTATTTCATTTGTCGTTTTGTCTATATCATCATTTATCACTAGCCACTTACATACATCTTTCATATTTTCTAATTGATTTTTATTTCTATCCATCCTAGTAGAATCTCTATTTTTCATTTGAGATGATAATATCTCCCTGTTTGGTGGTATTATATAAATAAATATTGAATTTTTGTATGTATCTTTAAACTCTTTTGCTCCTTTTGCTCCCATATCTACTAAAACTATTTTATTTTTAAGTTCTTCATCATTCATATTTATTTTTGGAGCTCCATAATACTCACCATTTACTTTTGAACACGCTATTAAATTTCTTGAATTATATAAATTTTCATATTGTTGTTTTGTTATAAAATTATATTGTCTTCCATTTTTTTCTCCTGGTCTTGGTTTTCTTGTTGTATATGTTGATATTCTATAGCATTCTTCAGGATATTTATTCATTATTCTATTTATTATTGTACTTTTTCCTCCACCACTTGGCCCAATAATTCCTACTAATATATTATTAATCATTATCATTCCCTTCTATATTTAATTAGTTCAAATTATTTAGTATATGTTTAAATACTTTATTTATATTTTTCTTATTAATAATAAATAATGCCAAAAGCTTCTAAATCCATTTTCTATTTGCTTAAAATCTTGGACTTGTGCTATATACTCTATTTTAAATTTTTTAAAAAGTTTTGGTATAATTTCAATATCTGCATAAAAATGTGGAACTCCTTTTTCTGGTCCATCATCCATTCTTATAGCCGTGTTTTCATCAATTTTTGGATTATTCTTATCTTTATATGTACTCGCATTTTTTGAGCCTAAAGTTAAAAAACATTCTCCATCTTCTTTTAGCAAATCATAAATTTTATTTAGTATTTTTTTCATTCCTTCTGTGTTAGTATGTGATATTACATTCCTACATAATATACAATCAAAACTATTATCTTTATACGGTATCTCTAACATATCGCAATTTTCTATACTTTCTATCTTAACATTTTCTTTTTGTGCCCATTTTTTTGTTTCTTCTATTGCTTCTTTTGATAAGTCTATGCCACTAACATTGAAACCTTTTTTTGCAAAAAATATAGTATGTCTTCCTAATCCACAGCCTATATCCAAAAATTGCTTTTTCTTTTGTCCTATCCACCTATCTGCTAAATAATATGTTTCCATTGAAGGTTTTCTCCATATATTTTCTTCATCTTCAACATTGACCTTTTTCCAATCCCATGGTTTTGATTTTATCATATGCCCTCCTTTGCGACTCATTGTGAAATTAGAAATTCATCTTTTCTTTTTAACAACTTGTCAGCTTTTATATTTTTCTTTGTTAGATGTCTTAAAAATGATACTTCTTCTTGCCAATATGTTCCTTCTAATTTTATAAAATGCTCATTTATTTGAAAATTACTATTTGGTTTATCTATTTTCGCTAAAGCATCTTGGAAGTCATCCCTTGTAATTTGCTTCTCACTTTCTTTTTTACAGATATTATAATTTGGACATTCTTTATTGCAAAAACCTATTTTGCTATTTCCTATACATATAGGATAACTAATGCATGTAGGTTTACAATAATAAATTCTTGCACTATGCCCATTATAATCTGGCCTTTTTAATACATAACTAACTCCACATGATGTTTTTTTAAATACTGGATAGTTTTTGTCTAAACTTTTAAAAACATCTAAAATTTTATTATATGTTTCTGGTAATAATACTTTATGGTCTGGATCATATTTAGAAGGAATTTTTATATTCAAATCTGCTAATACTTTTTTTAAATATGAATTTATCCTGATTCCTGATATTATGCTCGCACCACAATATTTTAACACAATATTTGCTACTTTTTCAATAGTTTTTACATCCGTATTTAAACCTTCTATGACTGGTCTATAATAATTTATCAATTTTATATTTTTTAATTCCGATAATCTCTCCATTGTTTGTATTTGTTGCTTTTCATTTCTATTCTCTAATACTTCAGAAAGTCCTGAAAATGTATATAAAATAATAAGTTTTAAATTTATCTGTGAAAGTATTTGTGCTTGTCTATCATTAATATATCCTTTTGTAATAACTAGAACTGGATTTTCCATTTGTTTTTCTTCCATTATTTTTAATATTTTTATTGTGCTTTCGAAAACTTCTTGGTTTAAAAATGGGTCTGTTTGATTATTAACTGATATTGGTATTTCCTTTGTGTATAATCTAAAGTTTAGTAACTCTTCTACTAATTTTTCTTCATCAGTAATTTTTTTCACGCATTCTCTTTCACCCAAAGCACTAAGTATGCAATATTTGCACCCTATTGTACATCCATCATATGATGAAATAGATATAGATGATTTTAAATAATTAATCATTGGCATTTTCTCCCTATAAAAAAATTTCTTTGAGAGGTAGGGAATTTGGGGACGGGGCTTAAAATCCCTATAGTTAAAAATATTAAATATATTTCATTTATTTTTAATAACTATAGGGATTTTAAGCCCCGTCCCCAAATTCCCTACCTCTCAAAGAAATTTTATTCAGGAATTTTTATAATATTACTTAATCACCTAAATTTATTCCAATATCTCTTGCTGTTTTTACCAAATCGTTGTCCATCGTTACTTTCCTTATGTTACTTTCTTCTGTATTTCCAGAAACTGCACCTATTTTTGTATTTTTGCCTACTACTTCTTCTAATGTAGCATAATTTAGTTTACCATCTTTTATGACTGCTAATGTTCCAAATTTTCCTTCTAACGCTAATTCCATAGCTTTTGTACCATATTTAGTTGATAATACTCTATCAAATGCTGTTGGAGTTCCTCCTCTTTGCATATATCCTAGAGTTGTATTTCTTGCTTCTAATCCTGTTAACTTTTCTAATTGTGTTGCAACAACTTGTCCAACTCCTCCTAATTTTGTATTATCAACACCTTCTCCATTGTCTCTTTTTCCCATAATTGTAAGTTCTCCACCTTTTGGTTTTGCTCCTTCTGCTACCACAACTATACTAAAGTTTTTTCCTCTTTTTTTTCTGTTTTCGATTTTTTGTGCTACTCTATTTATATCATATGGAATTTCTGGAATAAGTGCTACATCAGCACCACCAGCTATTGCTGCTTCTAAAGCTATCCATCCTGCGTATCTTCCCATCACCTCTAATACCATTATTCTATGATGAGTAGCACCTGTAGTATGAAGTCTATCTAATGCTTCCATTGCAACAGATACTGCTGTGTTATATCCAAATGTAATATCTGTACAAGCAACATCATTATCTATTGTTTTTGGAACTCCTATTACATTTACACCTTTTGTATATAAATCTCTTGCAGACTTTTGTGTTCCGTCTCCTCCTAAGGTGAATATACAATCAAATCCAAAATCTTTTATATTTTTTATTGCTTCATCTGACAAATCTTCATATTCTACGCTTCCATCTTCTTTTTTTACCTTATAATTAAATAAATTTGAATTTGTAGAAGAACCTATTATAGATCCACCTCTTGGTAATATTCCTATTGCTTCTCCATTTGCTGCTGTTGATAATAATTCAAAATTTTTCTTTAACAGTCCATTATATCCATCCATTATCCCATAGCACTCTATACCGTGGTTTTCTGCTGTTTTTACTATTGCCCTAATTACTGCATTAAACCCTGATACATCTCCACCATTTGCTAATATTCCTACTTTTTTTAACATTAAAATTCCTCCTTTTGTTTCTTCTTTTATATTATACCAATTTTATTATTTTTTACAACATTTTTTTAAAATATTTACCAATTTTGGACGCGTCCCCAAATTGGTAAGAAATATTTTTATATTCTTTACAACTTGTACCTGTAATGTTTTTCAATTTTTATATTACAATATTATCGTATTAATTTAATTTTAATCTATATATTTAAGTTTGAGGTATTATATGAAAGTAAAAACATTGAATGGTAATTTAAACATTGTAGGTAGTAATTTAAGAAAATATCGTAAATTAAAAAAAATTTCACAGCCCGAAATTTGTCGAAAATTAGATTTACTTGGAGTTACTATGTATAATAGTGATATTTATGAAATAGAATATGGTAAGAAAACAGTTAAAGACTTTGAAGCTTTAGCTTTTTGTAAAGTTCTTGGTATTACTTTAGAAGATTTATATTCCGATACTGATAAGTATTATGAAGCATAATTTTTTATTTATATCATAAAATAAATGACCCAAATATAACATAAATTATATCTGGGTTATTTTATTATAATTCTAATTTTCCTTTAAAATGTGTTTTCTATAATACACCAATTATCCATCTTCTATTCTTTTTTTATTATATATTTCTCTTTTTTGTTTTCTTATTTCCTTTTTTCTTTTGCGGTTATATCCATAAAAGCAATTTAATATCAGTATAATAATTAATATTATAAGTGTAATTGGATTTTTTAAGATTTTTAATATTATTCCAAATCCACTAATTTTAAATTGATATTTACCCTCTATTTGTTCATATGTAACTAAATCTTTGTCTTCATGTAAATTATTATCACCTTTTGTTAAATATTTAGTAACTCCATTATCTTCTACTATATCTACTATCCTATGTGTTATTACTTCGTTATTTTGGAAAAATGCTATTATATCATCTTTATGTATCTCATCTTTTTGAACTTCTCTTATTATAATTACATCATTTTTATTTATAGTATTTTCCATACTTTTTGATACTATTATAAAATTTTTATATCCAAAAAAACTAGGTGTTTCATTTGGTTTTATATATGATTTTACAATCAATGTCATATTAAATATTATAATTGGTACTGTTATTATATATATTAAAATAGATATAATTTTTACTATTAATTTTAGCCTTTTATTACTCATGTTTATTTTTAGTAATTTATACATTTTTTTCTCCTTTTTCTTATGTATTTTCTTTTTATATTTTAGCACAATTTTTTTTGATAAACAATATTTACTTTATTGATTTTTAATTGTATAATTAATTTAAGATTACCATTTTGTGGACGCGTCCAAAATTGAAATTTTTATCATTGGGAGGAATATATGGTTTTATGTAATTCTAATAGTGAAACTAAATTATATGACACAATAGAAAATATACCTTTTGAAAAGCATATTGCTACTTATGACAAAGATAATAATATTTTGAGAATTTCTGAAAAAGAACAGAAAGCTTTTTTGCCATATCTAATTTCCGATGTTAAAAATATTTTTGAAAATTCTAAAAACTCAAATAACCAATTTTCTTCTATAAAAGATGTTATTGATAAATTTTATGTGCTTCCTTTAGATAATTTTAAGCATTCTGCAACTGCTAGATTTAGAGAAGCTTTTAATTTAATTTTAAACAAAGAACATGGTTCTATTATTAAAGCTCTTGATTTAGGAATTGAGCTTATGTTTAATTTTGATTTGAATCCTATTATTATTGCTGGTTGTAGGAATTTAGATGAATTAGATATTTATTTAGATTGCCTATCATCTAATCAATTGTATGATTTTAAATGTTTTCAAATAATCTTTGAAGTAAATCCTACGAATTAACTATTTGACTTTATCTAGTCTATTATGCTCAATATAATCGTGAATTGTAACTATTATTTAATAAATTGTGCCAATTTATTAAATAATATATTTTATTTTGCATAAACTAATTAAAAATATGTAGGAGATTTTTTATTATGAACCAGATATTATTTTCTTTTGATGATAAAAATTCCCAAAATATAGATAATAGTTATTCCAAGCACAAATCTAAAAAACTTTCATTTTCAAATTTCCAATTTATTATTTCTATAATTATTTTAATTGTTTTAGTTTTTGCATTATTGTTCTATCTCTTTTCTTTATTTAAAAAGGAAAATCAGTCTAATGGATTAATTGATAATTATAGTATTTTTAAATTATATTCTGATCAAAATGTCTCTTCAAATGAGAGTAATAATAATATTTTTGGGATCATAGAAATACCTAAAATTAGTATATATTATCCAATAATTTCTAAAATAAGTGATGAAGCTCTTAAAGTTGCTCCTTGCAAAATTTCGGGAAATGATCCATATAAAAACAGCAATTTATGCATTGCTGGTCATAATTATAATAATTCCATGTTTTTTAGTAATTTAAACTTATTGAATAATAATGATGAGATTTTCATTTATTATAATGATACTAAATTCGTGTATTATGTTTTTAATAAATATGAAGTTGATGAAGGTGATTTAACTCCTATTTCTGATTATACTGAAAATACCAAAGAATTAACTTTAATTACTTGTAATAATTTTAATTCTAAAAGAATTATTGTAAAATCAAAACAAAGGGGACTTTAAATTCAATCCCCTTTATATTTTATATATTTTTATATTCATTAACTTTTTTATATGCATATATAGCTGATGCTCCAAATACTACTACTAGTAATACAACTGGTATAGAATCTGAAAGTCCTGTTTTTGGTAATGATGTATTATTATATACACTTGAATTATTTGATTTATTTGTATTAGTATTTGATGTATTATTTGAAGTGTTATTAGTATTTGTATTTGCAGTATTATTGCTTGTATTTGATGAATTATTATTAGCTGAATTATTTGATGATGAATTTCCTAATGCTTCTGTTAGATCTTCATATCCATCGTCATCTACTTCTGCCGCTAAAACACAAGTGTTAAAAAACATTACCATTACACTTATAGCCATTACTACTAACATTTTAATTAAATTTGTTTTCTTCATATCAATTCTCCTCACTTTTATATATTTTTTATTAGTATTCTTATAAACACTATATATTATACTATTTTTCAATAGTTTTTTCAAGTCTTTACCATAAAAAATATGTAATCTTTTGTTTCCTTAAAATTATTTTATAATTAATTTATATATAAGTCAATACTTTTTATCTACTTTTTTGTTACATTTATATTTCGTGTTTGTTACAGAATTATTACAAACGCAATTACCAATTTTGGACGCGTCTCAAAAATTGGTAAAATTTCTTTACACATTGAATTTAAATAAAACTATATCTCCATCTTGCATAATATATTCTTTTCCTTCTGATCTTACTAATCCTTTTTCCCTTGCTAGAAGCATTGATCCTTCTTTCATTAAATCATCATATGATACTATTTCTGCTTTTATAAATCCTCTTTGTATATCTGAGTGTATTTTTCCTGCTGCTTCTGGTGCTTTTGTTCCTTTTTTGATTGTCCATGCTCTTACTTCTGGTTCTCCTGCTGTCAAGAATGACATTAACCCTAGTAAATCATAACTCTTTTTTATTACTTTATCTAGTCCAGATTCGTTTAATCCTAATGCGTCTAACATTTCTTTTTTATCGTCGTCTTCTAAGCTTGATAATTCTTCTTCTATTTTCACACATAGTGGAATTACTTCCGCATTTTCATTTTTTGCGTATTCTTGCACTTTTAAGACTAATTCATCATTTTTAGCATTTTCTAGTTGTTCTTCTGAAACATTTGCAATATATAAAATAGGTTTTGTTGTAAGTAAAAACATATCTTTTACTATAGCTTGTTCATCTTCATTAAATTCTATACTTCTTGCTGATTTTCCTTCTTCTAATGTTTTTTTGATTTTTTCTAATAAATCTATTTCTACTTGATATTTTTTATCTGCTTTCAAGTTTTTTCTTGCTTTTTCTAATCTTTTATTTACTGTTTCTATATCAGCAAATATTAATTCTAAATTTATTGTTTCTATATCTCTTATTGGATCTACGCTTCCGTCAACATGTACTACATTGTCATCATTAAAACATCTTACTACTTCACATATAGCATCTGTTTCTCTAATATGTGATAAGAATTTGTTACCTAGACCTTCTCCTTTGCTTGCTCCTTTTACTAATCCTGCTATATCTACAAATTCAATTACTGCATGTGTTACTTTTTGAGGATTATACATTTTTGCTAAATTGTCTAATCTTTCATCTGGTACTGGTACAACTCCTACATTTGGTTCGATAGTACAAAATGGATAATTTGCACATTCTGCTCCTGCTTTTGTGATACTGTTAAATAATGTACTTTTTCCTACATTTGGCAATCCTACTATTCCTAATTTCATTTTTTATTTTAATGATATATTTAATAATTAAAATATATCATTATCTCCTTCCTTTATAATTTTATTTAACTAATAATAATTATCAATTAGTAAAGTTTAATTAAATTGTATTCGCATTTTTTGTTAATTATTATTCTTTTACTTTTTGGTCTTTTTCGCTTATAATTTTTTCAATAAACTCTTCTATCTTCATTGTTCCAATATCTCCATCTTTTCTTGAACGAACAGAAACCAAATTTTCTTCTGTTTCTTTTTGTCCTGCAATAATCATATATGGAATTTTTTCAAGTTGTGCTTCACGAATTTTATATCCTATTTTTTCATTTCTACTATCTAATTTTACACGTAATCCTTTTTCATGCATTTTTTGCTCTATTTTTCTAGTGTATTCATGTTGCTTGTCTGATATTGGTAAAATCTTAACTTGTACTGGTGCTAACCATACTGGTAGATTTCCTTTTGTTTCTTCTAGTAAAAATGAAATAAATCTATCTGATGATCCTAATATTGCTCTGTGAATAACTACAGGTCTATGTGCTTTTCCATCTTCTCCTATATATTCTAGTTCAAATCTTTCTGGTAAAGCAAAATCTAATTGACATGTTGGTATTGTAACATCATGATTTAGTGCTGTTTTTATTTGTATATCAATTTTTGGACCATAAAATGCTGCTTCTCCTTCTGCTTCATAAAAATCTATATTTAATTCTTTTAGTATTTCTCTTAATTGACTTTCTGCTGTTTCCCACATTTCGTCATTATCAATATATTTTTCTTTATTATTTTTGTCTCTTAAAGATAGTCTGTATTGGAAAGCTGAACTTGGAAAACCAAAATCTTTTTGATAGACTTCTACTATTAAATTTAAAACTCTTCCAACTTCTTCTTTTATCTGATCTGGTCTTACAAAAAGATGAGCATCATTTTGACACATTTGACGTACACGCTCTAATCCGCATACTGCTCCACTATTTTCATATCTGAAATCATGTGCTAATTCACCAATTCTTATTGGTAAATCTCTATATGAATGCATTGCATTTTTATATATTAACATATGATGTGGACAGTTCATTGGTCTTAAAACCATTTCTTCTGTGTCCATTTTCATTATTGGAAACATATCTTCTTTATAATGATCCCAATGTCCGCTAACTTTATATAATTCTGTATTTGCAAGTGATGGTGTATATACATGATCATATCCTAATGATAGTTCTTTGTCTTGTATATATCTTTCCAAAATTCTTCTTATTGTAGCTCCATTTGGTAAATACATTGGAAGGCCTGAACCCACTAGTTTGTGTGTCATAAATATATTTAAGTCTTTTCCTATTTTTCTGTGATCTCTTTGTTTTGCTTCTTCTAAAAAATTTAAGTATTCTTCTAATTGACTAGATTTTGGAAAAGATATTGCATATATTCTTTGAAGCATTTTATTTTTTTCACTGCCTCTCCAATATGCACCTGAGGAAGATAATATTTTTATTGATTTTACCTTACCTGTACTTTCTAAATGTGGTCCTGCACATAAATCTGTAAAATCTCCTTGCTTATAAAAACTAATTTCTTCTCCTTCTGGTAATTCTTCTATTAGTTCTTGTTTATAAGGCTGACCTTCCATTAATTTTAAAGCTTCATTTTTAGGAAGTGAAAACTTTTCTATTTTTATATTTTCTTTTATAATCTTTTTCATTTCTGCTTCTATTTTTTCTTTATCATTGTCTGTGAATGGATTTTCTACATCAAAATCATAATAAAATCCTTCATCAATTGCTGGTCCTATTGCAAATTTAACATTAGGAAATAATCTTTTTACAGCTTGAGCCATAATATGTGAAGTTGTATGCCAATATGCTTTTTTACCTTCTAAACTAGAATCAAAAGTATCAATAACTAAATTGCAATCTTCTTGTAATTCATAACGTAGATCTTTTGCTTCACCATTAACTTCTCCACAAGTTGCTACTCTTGCTAACCCCTCACTTATCTTTTTTGCTACTTCTAAAATGCTTGTTCCTTTTTCTACCTCGACAATAGAATTATCTTTTAATGTGATTTTTAACATAACAATTCCTCCTTTTTATCTTAATATTTGATTGGGTATATAATTAGGAACATTTTTTGTGAAATATTTTTATTTGTATCTGAGTATTAAAATATCAAAACACTCCTATAGATTGCCCAATCTATAGGAGTGCATTATTTACACGGTTCCATCCTAATTTTTACTTAATTTTAGATTATAACGTATCTTAGACGTCTAGCTTATTCACTAGAAACATAAAGAGTTAGTTTTCAAATATGTTTTCTTAAGTTAGCTTTCAGCCTATGACTAACTTTCTCTTTTAGTAACCTTTATTTTACTCTTCTCTTATTGTTTTTATTTTTATATTATGTTTATAATTTTAATACTTTTTCTTGAAAAAGTCAATATTAATTCTTTACTTTTTTATAATGTTATTATATAATTTATATGTTGATTATTTGCTTCTATAGCTCAGTTGGTAGAGTGCTACCTTGGTAAGGTAGAGGTCACGGGTTCAATTCCCCGTAGTTTGGTATTAAATAAAATTTTTTAAATAACTTTAAGCTTAGAGTCATAAGCTTTTAATTTTGTCAACT
>CALXAB010000012.1 GCA_944386175.1 uncultured Clostridia bacterium | reverse complement strand
TATTGAGTCTGCTATTGAGTTTGGGTTTCCACAATATGTTTTCATTCCATTTTCTCTATGTTGTACTATTTCATTTAGTCCACCTATATCTGATACTACTACTGGATTTTCTGATAGCATTGCTTCTAATGCTACTATTCCAAATGGTTCATATGTACTTGGGAATACTGCTATATCTGCTGATTTGTACATTTGTTGTACATCTTTTCCATTTAAATATCCTGCAAAACATACTTTGTGTCCTATTCCCATTGCGTCTACTTGTGCTTTTAGTTCGTCTATCATTCCACCTTTTCCTGCTATTACTAATTTTGCATCATTATATCCGTTCAAAATTTTTGGCATAGCTGAAATTAGATGTTGAACTCCTTTTTCATAGACTAATCTTCCCATAAATAATATAATCTTTTCATTATCTAGAGCATATCTTCTCCTAAAATTATAATCTCTTTCTATTCCATTAAATAAATTTAAATTAACTCCATTTGGTACTACATTTATCTTTTCATATGGTAAACCAAATAGTCTTTGTAGTTCACCTTTCATATAATTACTATTAACTATTACTTCTGCTGATTCGTATGTTAACATCCATTCTGTGTCATTTATATATCTTTGTTGCTCATCATGTATTCCACTATTTCTTCCTGCTTCTGTAGCATGTATTGTAGAAACAATTGGTATATTATATGAGTTTTTCAATGTTTTTGCTGCATATGCTACTAACCAATCATGTGCATGTATCACATCAAAATTTCCTTGTTCTGCAATTAATTCATTTGCTTTTGCTACCATATTGAAGTTCATTTGCATTATCCAGTCTATAAAATTGTTTGGATTTATCATATAGTTATCTACTCTGTTTACTTTCACTCCTTTGTCATCTTCAAAATATGGTACATCTCCATCTCTATAAGTAATAACTGTTACATCATGACCATCTTTTAGTAATGTTCTTGATAAATCATATACTACTCTTGCTATTCCTCCTACAATTCTTGGTGGATATTCCCATGTTAACATCAATATTTTCATTGATATACTCCCTTTCTTTTTCATTTTCTTTTGTTTTATGACATTTTTTTCACCTATTATATTTTATACAATTTTTTTCTAATTGTAAATGCTTTTTTACATATTTTCTCATTTTTTATTTTTATCATTTCTCTCAACATATTTTTTATTACTTCTCTTATTGTGATATTTAAATTTTATATAATGAAAATATTGTTTATAGTTATCATTAATTATTAATTTATCCCTTTTATTATTAACTTTATAGCTGTTTTAAAACCTAATTTAAATTGAAACCTCATTTCTATGCTATCTCTTTCTGCTATAAATTCTATATATTCTTTTAAATTGTATTTTAATTTTTCATCTGTTTTTAGTAATTTTTCTTCTGCAATCTTTATTTTCTCTGTGATTTTTATATATTCTTTAGTATTTGGTACTTTTTCTGACAAATACAAATTGTTAAGATATAATTGATCTATAATATCTTCTTCTATATTCTTATCTAATATTTCTCTTTTTTCCATTTCATCCTCCTTTAACTCAGTATATCTTTTCCTAACCTTTAAAGTTTTGTTTATTTCACAAAACTGTTTTTTTTATTCATAAAATTGACAAAAAGAAAAAAACTTCTATAAAATAATTTATAAAAGTTTCTTTTTAAATTAAATATTCTCCTAAAATGTCATTTTACACTAAAAGTTTTTAGATAAAAAAGATGTATCATATTTATTACTTTGAAAGTCTTTGTTTTCCAATATTTTTAATATAAAGTCTGAATTAGTAGTAACCCCATCTATAACTAATTCTGCTATTGCACTTTTCATTTTAGCTATAGAGTCTTTTCTATCTTTTCCATGAACTATAATTTTAGCAATCATTGAATCATATGTTGGTGGTATTTTATATCCTCCATATATCGCCGTATCTACTCTTATTCCATTTCCTCCTGGTAAATGCAATCCTGTTATTGTTCCTGCACATGGCATAAAATTTTTATCTGGGTCTTCTGCATTTATTCTTACTTCCATACTATGTCCTGTAAAAGTTATATCTTTTTGCTTATATTTTATTTTTTCTCCACTTGCTATTTTTATTTGCTCTTTTACTATGTCTATTCCTGTTACCATTTCTGTAACTGGATGTTCTACTTGAATTCTTGTATTCATTTCCATAAAATAAAAGTCTTTGTTTTTATCTACTAAAAATTCAATAGTTCCAGCATTTGTATATCCTATTTCTTTTACTGCTTTTACTGCTACTTCTCCCATTTTTGTTCTTGTCTTTTCATCTAAAATTTCTGCTGGTGTTTCTTCTAATACTTTTTGGTTTCTTCTTTGAACTGAACAATCTCTTTCTCCTAGATGAATTGCATTTCCATGTTCATCTGCTAATATTTGTATTTCTATATGTCTAGGATTTTCTACAAATTTTTCTAAGTATAAACTATCATCATTAAATGATATTTTTGCTTCTTGTTTTACTATGTCATATTGTTTTTCTAATTCTTCTTTATTATATGCTATCCTTATTCCTTTTCCGCCACCACCACTTGATGCTTTTAACATTACTGGATATTTTATTTTTTCTGCTAATTCTACTGCTTGCTTTTTAGAGTAAACTAATCCATCTGACCCTGGAACAACTGGTACGCCTGCTTTTTTCATTGTTTCTTTTGCTTTGGATTTATTTCCTAATAATTCTATTAATTGATGATTTGGTCCTATAAATTTGATTCCCATTTCTTCACATATCTTTGCAAAATTTGCATTTTCTGATAAAAATCCAAAACCTGGATGAATGCTGTCTGCTCCAGTTAGACATGCTGCTTCTAGAATAGCTTTTATATTTAAATAACTTTTTGCTGATGGGGCTGGTCCTATACAAATTGCTTGATCTGCTAATTTTACATGCAATGAATCTTTATCTATTTCTGAATAAATTGCTACTGTCCTTATTCCCATTTCTCTACATGCTCTTATGATTCTAACTGCAATTTCCCCTCTATTTGCAATTAATACTTTTTTTAACATCTTAAATTTCATTCCTTTCTTATTTTGCTATAAAGACAATATATTAATCATATTTACTATCATTCCTTTCTTAGGCACAAATCTGGTTGGAAAAGAATTAAATTTTGGCTAGGCAAACGAGTTTGAAATTTATGAGGCGTACTTTTTGTACGTTGATTAAATTTCAAATGAAGTTTAACGACGCCAAAATTGTAATTATTTTTCAACCTTTCTACCTAATAATAGAATGACATTTTTTATACTATAGCAAATGTTAATTCTCCTTTTGCTGCAATTTTACCATCTACTGTTGCTATTGCTTCTCCTATTCCTATTGGTCCTTTTTTCTTAATTATTCTTACTTCTAATTTTAATCTATCTCCTGGTACTACTTGTTTTTTAAAACGAAGTTTATCAATTCCTCCAAATAGTGCATTTTTACCTTTATTTTCTTCCATTGAAAGAATTGCAACAGCACCTGTTTGAGCTAATGACTCAACTATTAGCACTCCTGGCATTATAGGATTTCCAGGAAAATGACCTTTAAAATAATATTCATCTTCTGATACATTTTTGTATGCAGTTGCACTTTCTCCTGGTACATAGTCTTCGACTTCATCTATCATTAAAAATGGATCTCTTTGTGGTATTATTTTTTTTATTTCTTCTTTATTTAACATTTTATTATTCCTCTTTTCTTTATTGATTTTTTATGAAGCTTGTAGTATAATTGAAATGTAACTGTACATGTGTCTGTTTAGGAGGTCACTATGATAGATGAAAACAGAGTAGCAGAAAGTAAAGAATTTTGTGTGGCAGAATTGCCACCTTGCAAAATTCGAAAAGGGTTGAATCTTATAGAAGAAATTCTTGAGATTCAACAATATTCTAGAACTTCTAAAAATCGGTTATTAATTCCAAAATCCGATTTAACTAGCCTTGAGATTATTCAAATATTGAGTATGCTTGGACTAGATAATATAGAGGTTAAGTCATCCAAATCCGGAGACTATAATAGAATAATCTTTTAGTACCCCCAAACCTGCGAGATATCGCAGGTTATTTTATTTTGAATAATGGTGTTCCATATTCTACTATATCTTCATTTTTTACACAAACTTCCACTATTTCTCCATCAAATTCTGATTCTATTTCATTCATTAATTTCATTGCTTCAACAATGCATAAAACTTGGCCTTTTTTTACTTTATCTCCTATTTTTACAAAAGGGTCTTTATCTGGTGATGAACTTGCATAAAATGTTCCAACCATAGGACTTTTAACAATTTTATAATCATTTTCATCCTGTTTTTGTATATTTACTAAAGATGTTCCTTTTTCTTCTCTAACTGTTGGAACAGTCATAGGTGCACTACCTTCTATTACATTTGCTTGTTTTGTAATAATTACTTCTTTTTCTTTTCCTGTATTTTTTGTCATGCTAATTTTTATTCCTTCTGGAAATTCTATTTCTAAAGAATCTAAGTTTGAATTTCCCATATCATCAATTAATTTTTTTATATCTTTATAATCCAATTTCATCATCCTTCCTCAAATATTAACTTGTTATTGGTTCATGTTGTTAGTATATTTTTCGGTTTCAATTATATCTTATTTTTTTTATTAATACAATAAACTTAATAGTTATAATTTAAGATTCTTTTTATTATTTGACTTTTTTTAATAATATACTGCTATTATGTCCTCCAAATCCTAATGAATTTGACATAGCATATATAATTTCGTGTTTTCTTCCTTCATTTGGTACTATATCTAAATCGCATTCTTCATCAGGCACTTTATAATTAATAGTTGCTGGTACAAATCCTTCTTCTATTGCTTTACTACATACTATAGTTTCAACTGCTCCTGCTGCTCCTAATAGGTGCCCTGTATGACTTTTAGTTGAGCTTACCATTACTTTCTTTGCATTTTCTTCTCCTAATGCTGTTTTTATTGCTTGTGTTTCGCATGAGTCATTTAATTGTGTTGATGTTCCATGAGCGTTAATATATGTTATTTCTTCTGGTTTTACATTTGCTTCTTCCATTGCTAGTTTCATCGCTCTTGCTCCACCTTCTCCTCCTGGTGCTGGTGAAGTTATATGATATGCATCAGATGTAGCTCCATATCCTACTATTTCTGCATAAATTTTAGCTCCTCTATTTTTTGCATGTTCATATTCTTCTAATACAACTACTCCTGCACCTTCTGCCATTACAAATCCATTTCTTTCTTTATCAAATGGAATACTTGCTCTGTTTTTATCTTCTGCTTTTGTTAAAGCTTTTATATTTGTAAATCCTGCTATGCTAAGAGGTGTTATTCCTGCTTCTGTTCCTCCTGCTAAAACTATATCTTGATATCCATGTTTTATCATTCTGAAGCTTTCTCCTATGCAATGTGTTCCTGAAGCACATGCTGTTACCATTGCCATTGATTCTCCTTTTGCACCTATATCAATTGCTACATTTCCAGTTGCCATATTTAATATTCCCATTGGTATATACATTGGTGAAACTCTATCTGGACCTTTTTCATTACATTTTTTGTTTTCTATTTCTATTGTTTGTATTCCACCTATTCCTGAACCTATTATTACTCCTACTCTTTCCATGTTTTCTTTTTCTTTATCTAGGTTACTATCTTTCCATGCTTCTCTTGCTGAAATCATTGCATATTGTGAAAATAGATCTAATCTTTTTGCTTCTCTTCTTTCAAAATAATCTTCTGGATTATATCCTTTTACTTCTCCTGCTATTTTAACTTTAAAATCAGTCGTATCAAATTTTGTAATTTGATCTATACCACATTTTCCCTCTTTAATTCCTTTCCAGAAGTCTTCTACATTATTTCCTAATGGTGTTATTGCACCTAATCCTGTGATCACTACTCTTCTTTCCATTCTTTTCTTCCTTTCTTACTTTTTTATTTATTTTTATACTTGTATTTATTATTCAAATTTGTTATAATAACAATATTATATAAAACCTAAGGAGGTATTTTCATGAATAATTCAAAGTGTTATGAGCGGGCAATTGAACTTCGTAACCAATATTCTGAAGAAGGGTCAGGAGCAGGGGCTCTCAAAATTAAAATTCTTGGAACGTTATTACTTAAGCTTTTTGAAAGCAATGAATGTTTACCTGAAAGTTTTGATTTAGTTCTCCCTATTCTCAATCTGATACCTTATCAGGAAAAAACTATGGGTTCACTAGTTAGTACTGTACTTAATGATTTAGGCTACAACGATTTTAGAGTTGTTCCTTATTATCTCAACCGTCATACTTATAGTTATAAAGTTCATAAATAGTTATATATCAAGTCTTTGTGTAAACAAAGACTTGATACTTTGCTTACATCACCATTCCGCCATCAATATTTATTACTTGCCCTGTTATATATGAACTTTCATCTGAACCTAAGAAATATGCTAAATTTGCAACTTCTTTTGCTGTTCCCATTCTTTTTAATGGTATTTGATTATATATATTTTCTTTAACATTATCTTGTAATACAGCTGTCATGTCTGTTTCTATAAAACCTGGCGCTATAGCATTTGATCTTATGTTTCTTGACGCTAATTCTTTTGCTATACTTTTTGTAAAACCTATTATTCCTGCTTTTGATGCTGAATAATTACATTGTCCTGCATTTCCTGCAACTCCTACTACTGATGAAAGATTTATTATACTTCCTTTTCTTTTTTTCATCATATATTTAGTTACAGCTTTTGTTACTAAATAAGTACCTTTTAAATTTATCTCTATTACTTTATCAAATTCTTCTTCTGTCATTCTCATTAATAAATTGTCTTTTGTAATACCTGCATTATTAACAAGAACATCTATTTTTCCAAATTTTTCTATTGCTTTATCCACAAGTAATTGTACTTCTTCTTGTTTTGAAACATCTGCTTTTAAAATTAAACAATCTGCTCCTTTTTGCTTAAATTCATCTTCTAAAGCTTTTACATCTGTCTTATCTGACACATAGTTAATAATTACATCATATCCATTATC
The DNA here is from genome assembly GCA_944386175.1 of uncultured Clostridia bacterium. GTDB lineage: Bacteria > Bacillota > Clostridia > TANB77 > CAG-508 > CAG-269. The sequence goes on along the minus strand of CALXAB010000012.1, from coordinate 32,160 downwards.
TGCATACTTTAATGCTACTTCTTTACCAATGCCTCTAGAAGCACCTGTTACTAAAACCGTTTTTTTCTCTTCCATAACTTCCTCCTATATTAACGTGCCAATGGGGACGGGCTATTTTGGCACAAATTCTTTATATTTATAAATTTTATTAAATTAAAAATTACTAAATATATTAAAAATAATAATTTTTATTAGTTGTGCCAAAATAGCCCGTCCCCATTGGCACTACTTATATTATATGTTTTTGCTTCTTTATTGTCTTTTTTTATGAAACCTGTTAGTACTTTTCCTGGTCCTATTTCTATATATTCTTCTACTTGTTCTTTTTTCATTAGTTCTATTGCTTTGTCAAATCTAACTGGACTTATTATATGTTTTGCTAAAATCTCTTTTACATTATCTCCTTTTTTGTAATATGTTCCATCTAGATTTTTTATTACTTTTACCTTTTGTTCATTTTCTGGTAAAACATTAAAATTGATATTTTCGAGTTCTTTTTCGTATGCTTCTTTGGCTTGCTGTAATTTAATTGTATGAAATGGTCCACTTGTTTTTAATTTTATTGCTCTTTTTGCTCCAGCTTGTTTTAATAGTTCTATTGCTTCATCTATTGCTTCTGTTTCTCCTGATATTGCTGTTTGTACACTGCAATTGTAATTTGCTGGAACTACAAATTTTCCTTTTTCTTGAATTTTATTGCAAATTTCTTCTATTTTTGAACTTTCTAATCCTATAATTGCTGCCATTGAATATTCTTCTTTTGGCAATAGATTTCCCATATAATATCCTCTTTTTTTGATTAATTTTATTCCGTCTTCAAATGATATAATTCCAGAATAAATTAATGCTGCATATTCTCCTAAACTTAAACCAACAGCTATATCTGCTTCTATTCCTTGTGATTTTAATACTTCTAAAATTGCTAGACTTGTTGTTAATATAGCAATTTGTGTGTTTTCTGTTTTATTTAGTTCTTCTTCAGGTCCTTCGAAACAGATTTTTTTAACATCTATTCCTGAAATCTTTGTTGCTTCATCATAAACTTTTCTTGCTTCATCATATTTTTCGTATACATCTTTTCCCATTCCTACTGTTTGTGCTCCTTGCCCTGGAAATAAAAATGCTCTTTTCATAATTCCTCCTTTGTCTCATTAATGTTTGATAACGAGATCTATTACCTATTTATTAATAATTTATTTTTATATTTCATATATGATTGTCATTAGTAAGATATTAAAATACTTCCTGTGTTTAATCCTCCACCATATCCTAATAATATAACTTTATCGCCTTTTTGTATAAGTCCTTTTTCAATCATTTCATTTAATGCTATTGGAATACTTGCACAAAATGTATTTCCTATATTTTCTATGTTTATATACATTTTATCTATATCAATTTTTAGTCTATTAGCTATTGCTTTCATTATTTTTATATTTGATTGGTGTGGTATTATATATTTTATATTTTCTATATCTTCTTTTGCTTCTTTTAATAGTTCTTTTATATTTTTTACTGTCTTTGTTACAGCATATTTGTATATTTCTTTTCCTTCCATGTATATATTACTATTTGCTTTACATTCTAGTATGTGATTATTTTCTCCTTCTGCTTTTATATTAGAATAATATTCTTTATTTAAATTTGTATTTCCTATTAATGTCGCACCTGCTCCATCTGATAATATTATTGATGTGTTAATGTCTTCTTTATTTACGTATTTTGAAAGGATATCTACTCCTATTACTAATGCCTTTTCTACTCTTCCTGTCTTTATATACATATTTGCTATATCAAATGCATTTATATAACCACTACAACCTGCTAAAATATCTAAACATATACATGGTTTTAAATTTAATGCTTTTTGTATATAATTAGAAATACCTGGCATTAAATTTTGAGTTGTTGTTGTTGCTACTATAATTAGACCAATATTTTCTTTATTTATTCCTTTTGAGAATAAATCTCTTGTTGCTTCTATTGCTAGGTCTTCTATTTTTTCTTTTTCTATATAGTATTTTTTCTTTATTCCTGTTCTTTTTTCTATATATCCTTTTTCTAAAGCCATCTTCTTTTCTATTTCTTCACTTAATATTTCTTTTTTAGGAAGATATTTTCCGCTTGCTATAATTTCTATATTTCTCATCTGCACCTCTTTCTACATATATATTTATACACTATTTTTTACTTTTTTTCTATTAGAATGAGTGGTCAATTAGATTTTACAATAAGTTAGGGTAACTTTCTTTTGAAAATAAAAATTGTTTATTTTCACTTTGAGCCTAAGTAACTTAAAGTTTCATAGTGTTTCCTATTCAAGAACAATAGCGGGCTTTTTTTACATTTTCTCTGTTTATAACATTTCAAAGCCCGCGTTATTGTTCGTGCGCCAAATTTTACTTTAGTAAAATTTGTGTGCATTTATTAGAGCGAAGCGATGTTCTTGAATAGGAAAAACTCGATTTTTCCTATTCAAGAACAATAGCGGGCTTTTTTAACATTTTCTCTGTTTATAACATTCCCGCGTCATTGTTCGTGCGCCAAATTTTACTTTAGTAAAATTTGTGTGCATTTATTAGAGCGAAGCGACGTTCTTGAATAGGGAAAACTCGATTTCCTATTCAAGAAAAAAAGATGATAATGTAATATTTCTATTACACTTCATCTTACTTTAAAATATCTAGTATTTATTCTAGAATTTTTATAATCATTTTAATTAGCATTTACTTTTGGATAAACACTAACTTGTTTTTTATCTCTACCTTTTCTTTCAAATTTAACTACACCATCTACTAATGCAAACAAAGTATCATCACTGCCTTTGCCAACATTAACACCTGGGTGTACTTTAGTTCCTCTTTGTCTTATTAAAATATTTCCTGCAAGAACAAATTGTCCATCTGCTCTTTTTACTCCAAGACGTTTAGATTCACTCTCTCTACCATTATGGCTACTACCTTGACCTTTCTTATGAGCCATGCTTTCTCACTCCTTTCGGTTCGAATTGTTTATTTATATCGTTCATAAAAATTCTAAATTAAGCTTCTACTTTTTCAGCAACTTTTTTTGTAGTTTCTGCTTTTTTAGTAGTTGTTTTTATAGATGTAATTTCTACTTTTGTATAAGGTTGTCTATGTCCTTGTTTTCTTCTATAATTCTTTTTAGGTTTCATTTTGAAAACAATTATTTTTTTACCTTTACCGTGTGAAACAACTTTTCCTTCTACTTTTACACTTTTAACATAAGGATTTCCTATTTGTACTTTTCCATCTTCAGATACTAATACTACTTTATCAAAAGTAACTTTTTTTCCTTCTTCTACATCTAATTTTTCGAAAAATACTACATCTCCTTCTGCTACTTTGTATTGTCTTCCACAACTTTCAATTATTGCGTACATTTAAAATGCACCTCCCTTATTTGCATACTCGCTAATCCTTAAATACAGGTAATTAAATTTAATTAATGTTTTTGAACCTTGATTAAGCGGATTACAGTTAGTAATTTTATCATAGAAAAGGCTATCTGTCAATGTTTTTTCAGAATTTTGTTATAATTCTCGTTACTGGTAGTTACAATTCACAGCTATACCAGGGATAATAACAGTAATAAATATAGTATTTTGAATGTGATTGGAGTAATTTTAGAAATTCTTTATTAATTTTTTGGAAAATGTTCACGTTGAGCGAAGCGAAGACTAAGTGAAAGGGTGCCAAAAAATTAATTTAGAATTTCTTGAATTATGTATTGAACCGAAAAATACTATATTTATTACTGTTATTATCCCTGGTATAGCTGTGAATTGTAACTACTGGTAAATTATTTAGCTATATAATAAATAAGAAAAAGTTGATATTATAATATTAACTTTTTCTTTATATAATTTATAAAAAACATTAACTAGTAACCAATTCTCTAACCTTTATTATCATTTTCAAAGTTTATTGTATCTTTTATTATATACTGTGGTCTCCCTCTAGTTTCGTCATATATTCTACCAATATATTCCCCTATCATCCACAAAGATATTAGTATCATTCCACACAAAAATGTCATAGTAACCATTATAGAAGTCCAACCAGCGGTCAAATTATTCCAATTACAAAAATATGACAATATTGCATATATTAAAATTAATATAGAAATAACTACTGATAGAATGCCCATTGCCCCTACTATTTTTAAAGGTTTTATAGAAAAACTAAAAATCCCATCTTGTGCTAATCTTAACATTTTTTTTAGTGGATATTTTGTTTTCCCAGCATATCTTTTTTCTCTTACATATTCAAAAGGAATTTGTTCAAATCCTACCCAACTAAATAATCCTCTTAAAAATTTATTATGTTCTGGCAATTGATTTATAATATCTACTACATTTCTATCTACTAATCTAAAATCTCCTGTATCTTTTGGTATTTCTACATCTGATAATAAATTTAATGTTTTATAAAACATTGATGCTGTTAGTAATTTAAATTTAGATTCTCCTTTTCTTGTTTTTCTTTTTCCATAAATTATATCATTGCCTTTTTCCCATAATTCTAACATTTGTGGTATTAGTTCTGGAGGGTCTTGTAAATCTGCATCTATTATAACTATGGCGTCTCCTGTTACATTCTTTAGTCCTGCTGTTACTGCTGATTGATGTCCAAAGTTTCTGGAAAATGCTATTATCTTTACTTTTTTATCGTTTTTAGCAATGTCTTTTAATATCTCTAATGTTTCATCTTTACTACCATCATTGATAAATATTATTTCGTAATCATATTTATCTTCTATGTTTTTTAATGTATTATTGATTTTTTCATAGCATTTTTTTACTACTTCTTGTTCATTATACATTGGTATAACTACAGATACTTTTTTCACTTTGTTCATCTCCTAGCGTTTTTTCTTAGAAAGGTATTTTTTGATTATCTTTCTTCTTCAATATGACTAGTTTCTGAATTATGACCAGTTCCTAAATTCTGAACATATTCAGCAAAATTAATCATAAAGGCTTGTCTTAAGGAGAAACATTACCATTAAGACATATTCTTAATACTTCTGCAACACTCCAACCTTGTGCAACTGCACCTTTTGGTAATTGTGGTTTTTTAGAATCATATAATTCTGATATACTTCCTATACAGCCATTCTCGTTTATGTCTTTTTTAAATGTTTTATTTGTTTTGTCTACAAATTTCTGTATTTTTTCTTGTAGTTGAATTTTTTCTTCTCCTTTTGATTGTTTTTCCATATTTTTTAGTGCATTAAAATATAATCCTAATAGCCATGTCCATGTTATTCCTTGATGATAGCTTGTATCTCGGTTATATGGACTTCCTTCATATATTTCAACATAGTTTTTTTCGCCTTTTGCTAGTGTTTTTAATCCATATTGATTTAATAATTTTTTTTCTACTGTGTTTATTATATTTTTTGCTTCTTCTGATGTTGGATCTACTATTGGATATGTCAAACTTAATGCAAATAGTTGATTTGGTCTTATTTTGTCATCTCCAATTACATCATATAAGCATTTCTTTTTTATATTATAAAATCTATTGTTAAAAGATATTTTACAATTTTCTGCTAATTCTTTATATTTTTTTGCTTTTATTATATGTCTTGTTTTTTTAGCTAAGTTATACATTATCATATTTGCATTATACCATAATGCATTTATTTCAACTGCTTTGCCATTTCTTGGTGTAACTGCAATACCATCATATTTTGCATCCATCCATGTATTTTGTGTATCTTCTGTTCCAGATACTATCAAGCCATCTGAATCAAGATAAATATTATTGTCGTCTACATCTATTCCTTTACAATAATTTTCTATTATCTGTTCTAGTTTTTCATACATTATTTCTTTTATAAATTCATAATCTTGAGTATATTCCAAATACTTTTGTATTTCCTCAAATAATAATAATGAAGCGTCTACACTATTATATAATGGTCTATTGTCATATCCTGAATATCCATTTGGAACTAACCCATATTTTATGTCTCGTGTCATTGTTAATAATAATTCTTTTGCTATATCATATCTTTTTGGAATTAATAATAGCCCTTCAAATGCTATTAATGCATCTCTTCCCCAGTCTAAAAACCAGTGGTAACCTGCAATTAAAGTGTGTAAACCAAAATTTGGTCTATATACAACAAAATTGTCTGTTGCTATTAGATATGTTTTTATTAGTTCATCTCTTTCTTTTTCTTTTTTAGTTTTCTTACTTTTTGTTTCATCTATTAATTCAGATTGTTTGATTATTTTTTGTATTCTATTTTTTTCTTTATTTATTAAATCTTGCACATCTATTTCTTCTATATTTTCTTCTAATGAACATATAAATGAAATATTTTTTTCTTGTTTTGCTTTTATATTAACTTCGTAAACACCTGGTACTGAGTGGTTCTCTTCTGGATAAAATCCTCTTTTTTCTTCTTCTATATATAACATGTGCATAAATGTATCATTATAGTGTTGTGTATATTCTCCATCAGATATATGCATATATACTGGTGCTTGTGAATTATTGTCTACTACTAGTTTTACTTTTCCTTTTCTTACTGATTGTTGGATATTAAAATAATGTCCTGTGTTCATTTGGTGAAAATCTCTATAATTTATAACTGGTGCTAATGTAAGTTTTATGTCTTTTTTTCCATTTTTTATTTTATAATATACTCCTACTGTATTTTTTCCATAATCCATACAGATACTTTTTTCTATTTCTACATCTTCTACTTTATATCTAAATGTTGGTATTTCTTCTTTTATAAATTCTTCTTGATATTTATATCCATGTGAAATATGTTCATTACACACATTTGTGTATAAGTTATATTTTTTCCCTTCTCTTTCTATACTCTCATCTAATTTTGATAGTATTAAAAACCTTCTTGCTGGTGGTGTTAATGGCGCTACTAATAATCCATGGTATTTTCTAGTATTTGCACCTATTATTGTAGAAGAACTATATCCTCCTAAACCATTTGTTATTATCCATTCTTTCTTTAGTCCTTCTTCTAAAGTTAAATTTTCCTTTGTAAAATTCATATTTTATTTTGTATGCTTTAAAGCATACTCTCCTTTCCTGATAATATGTGTAAGATTTTATTTTAATCTTACATTTTTATTTTTATATTTACTTTCTAAACTCTTATTTTTTACTGTTTAATTTGCTTTCTTCTAATTTTTTTAGCATTTCTTCTCTTAGCTGTTGTGGAGTTTTCTTTTTGTCTTTTGTTGTTTTTCTTGTTTCTTTTTTATTCTCTCTTTTATTTTCTCTTTTTTCCATTTTTCTTCTTGCTTTTTCATCAGCTTCCCTAATTGCTTCTATTCTTTGACTATATTTATTGCTAAATTTACTTTTTGATTTTTTAGTTCTTTTTCCTTTGTTTTTATTTTTTAGTTCTTTTTTCTCATTTTTCTTCATTTCTTTTTTTATTTTATTTATTCTTTTTTCTTCTCTTAATTTAGTATTTAACATTAAATATTGAGGATCATTTTGCTTATCTTGATATTTTAAATCATCACATATAAGTTCTATTATTGATGAAGCAACTAATCCTGGATCATGTCTTATATGGTCATCCTTTATCATTGATAAATTTCTTTGTAAGAATTTTATTCCTTTTACTTTGTCTATATCCTGTGCTACCAAATCCTGTCCTTCAAAATTGTATTTTTTAATAAATTCTGGTATTATTTCTCCTGTATCATAAATACAATAATCTATTATTCCTGTTCCACAATGGTCAATTATTGCATTTAAATGATCTGATACTGAATAATCGTCTGTTTGTCCTGGCTCTGTCATTATATTACTTATATATACTTTAATTGCCGTACTTTCCTTTATAGCTTTTGCTATTCCATTTACTAATAAATTAGGTATTACATTTGTATATAAACTTCCTGGGCCTATTATTATACAATCTGCATTTTTTATTGTTTCTATAACTCCTGGAGCTGGTCTACAATTTGATGGATTTAACATTATTCTATTTATTTTTGTTAATTTATCTGATACTACTTCTGGTATTCTTGTTTTTTCCTCTACAATATATCCATTTGCAAGTTCTGCTACTATTTTCATTTCATCTAAAGTTACTGGCATTACCTTTCCAACTATATTTAATACTTCATTACTCCTCATTACTGAATCTTCAAAATTCCCATTTATTTCTTTCATAGCTGAGAAATATATATCAGAAAAATTTAATCCTTTTAGTTTTCCTTTATTAAATTCATAATTAAATAATTTTTCTATTTGATCTTTTTTAACAGCAAGAGAGACTATACTGTCTTTTACGTCATTTAATGGTAACATTTCTAGCTCTTTTCTAGAGTTTGACATTTGTTCTCCATAGTCTGATACTGTAACTATTGCTGTTAAATTATTTGTATAGTTTTTCATTCCCTCTAATACTGTATTTAATCCTGTTCCACCACCAATAACTACTATGTTAGGTCCTTTATCATATACAGTTTTGTTAAATATTAATGACTTAATATTTACATTATTTTTATTTTCCATTCTTTCATCTGTAGCTTCTATTAAAATTTCTAATGTCCTTTTATTTAAGTATATTAATCCTAGAACTATAGCAACAAATCCAACTACAAATATTGCTATAACTTGCCCTACTTCTTGAAACGATATTTCTTTCATTACTAGAATTTTTGCTAGTCCATAACAGGCTAAAATTATACCTATTAATATTAAAAACATCCATCTTTTCATTTTGCTACTTGATTTAAACCATTGCATAAAACCTTTCATTGTTTGCATTCCTTTCATGTTTAATTTAATTCTAAAATAGTGTAATATTTTAAACTTTATATTTTATTCTCTCCAATAACTTGGATTTCTAAATTAAGCTCTTTACCAAATTTTTCATATACTACTTTTTTTATGTATTCTACTAATTCTAAAATATTTTGCGCTGTAGCATTTCCTTTATTTATAACAAATCCTGCATGTTTTGTTGAAACTTCTGCATTTCCTATGCTAAATCCTTTTAAACCTGCTTCATCTATCAATTTTGCTGTTATAAAATCTTCTCCCCTTTTAAAAGTACTTCCAGCACTTGGATATTCTATTGGTTGGTGTTCTTTTCTATAATCTCTAAACTTTTTCATTTTTTCTTGTATTTCTTCTTTTTTTCCTTTGTCTAATTCTAATGTAACTGCAATTATAATAAGTTTATTGTTTTTTAATTTTGAAGTTCTATAACTAAATTGAATTTCCTCATTTGTAACATTTATTACTTTACCTGTATAATCAATACATTTAACAGATTTTACAATATCTTTCATCTCTTTGCCGTGTGCTCCTGCATTCATTATAACAGCTCCACCAATAGTTCCTGGTATTCCTGAAAGTTCTTCAAATCCTGCTATTTCTAAGTTTGCTAGCTTTTGTCCTAATATAGATATTTTAGTTCCTGATTTTACTTCTATTATAAATTTATCTTCTTTATATTTTTCTAATTCTTTATTACCTTTTTCTTTACTTTCTTCTAATATTTTTATTCCTTCTATTCTAATTAATAGTGTAATTCCTTTTATTCCACCATCTAAAACTAGTACGTTACTTCCATTTCCTATTATTGTTATTTCTATGTTCTTTTCTTTTGTAAATTTTAATATTTCTTTTAAATCCTCTTCATTATCTATTTTTATTAAACATTCTGCTGGTCCTCCAACTTTAAATGTTGTATATTTTTTCATAGGTTCATTATATAAAATTTTTTCTCTTCTTATATTTAATTGTGAATTTTCTATAAGTTCTTTTATACTCAAATTTTACACTTCCTATCTTTTTTTATTGTACAAGAATTTATACTAATATTTTTTTATCTTCTTCTAAATCTAATATTTTTCTTTCTAAGGTTGATTGAGTTAATTCTATTTTATAAATTTTTGAATTATAACTATCATGTGATATTCTATTTTTTTCAAATTCATTATAGAATTGTTCATTAATTTTTTCTTGTTTTCTTTGTTTATCCTCAAAATATTTTACTATATTTCTAAATTCTTGAGCAATTTCTTTGTTTTGCTCATCAAATCTCTTGTTTAACTCCTCTTTTGTTACTAAGTTTTTTGTTAATTCTTTTAATTCCTTTAATTCTTCTGTTAATTCTTTTTTTATCTCTTTTTTTAATTCTTTCGTTAATTCTTTCTTTAATTCTTTTGTCAATTCTGTTTTTAGCTCTTTTGATAGTTCTGTTTTTAATTCTTTTTTTTGATTTTCCAATTTTTCATTCATTTCAATTCTTAAATTCTCAAAACCTATAGTCATATTTTTTTCTAATCTTTCTATAGCTTTTATCATTCTTTCATCCATGTTGTTCACCTCACTTTTTTTAAGATATTTTTCGTTTTATTATTTTATTTCTATTTTATAATCAATTTTTACAATTATATCATCAAAAAATTATAAACACAATAACATATTATGATTTTTATAAAATATAATTTTATAAGGTGATTTATATGGTATTAAAGCAAAATTTTTATGTTTTAAAGTTACGAAAAAATTTTTTTCCAATAATATTTATAGTTTTCACTTTATGTTTATTAATTTTTTCAAGAAGCAACCTACCTGCCGTAAAATCTGGATTGACGCTTTGGGCAAATTCTGTCGTTCCTTCTTTGTTTCCGTTTTTTGTAGCCACAGAACTTCTTATGCATACTAACATTGTATCTCAATTAGGTTTAATATTAAACAATTATATGAAACCTTTATTTAATGTTCGTGGTGAAGGCAGTTTTGCTTTTATTATGGGCATTATTAGTGGATATCCTGTAGGAGCAAAAATTGCTACTAATTTTAGAAAAAATAATATATGTACAAAAGAAGAATGTGAAAGACTTCTTAGTTTTACCAATAATTCAGGTCCTTTGTTTATAATAGGTACTGTTGGTATCTTGATGTTTAAAAATACAACTATTGGCATTTTACTTTTTATAACTCATATTTTAGCTTGCATAAGTGTTGGCATTATTTTTAGGTTCTGGAAAAAAAATAAACAATCTGAACTTTATACTTCTAAAAATTTTAGTAAAATAAATTCAAAAAAAGAAGTTAATTTTTCTAATTTAGGTGAAGTCTTAGCAGAAAGCATTACAAGTAGTATATCCACAATCCTTTTAATTGGTGGATTTGTAGTTATTTTTTCAAGTATAATTTCCATTTTACAATCTAGTGGAATATTAAACTTGATTTCTACTGTTTTATCCCCTATTGCAAATTTTATTAATATTGATCTTTCTTTTATTTCTGGAACTTTAACTGGTATTTTAGAAATAACTAATGGAATAAACTTTATATCTAATATTGTATGTAGAAAACTTTCAATAAATATTATTATTACTGCATTTTTACTTGGATTTGGTGGTATTTCTGTATTATTACAAGTGTGGAGTATAACCTCTAAAACTGATTTATCTATAAAACCTTATTTGTACGGAAAAATTATTCAAGGATTTTTAGCTGGATTCTATACTTATGTATTTATTAATATTTTTCCTTTTTTTAATTTTGATTTGTAAGTTTTATTTATTTAACTTTTATAATTTACTATTAATTTGGCTTGTATATTTTGCATTTTTTTATATTTTATTAATATATTTGTTGTAGGAGGTTTTGATAATTATGGATAAAGATTTTAACGGTTTTTCACCATATATGGATTTTGGTATGCAATCTCAAAATGGAATGGATATGAATGAATTGTATAAAGATCCTATGTTTAATCCTATTATGCAATATGAACAGGCTTATAGCTATTATCGTTATTTATGTATGCAAATGGATTATAAAATTAAGTGCAAAGAGTATGAAAAAATGTGTGGACATTCTCAGGATAGAAACAAATAGGGGACGTTCCTTCAATCCCCAAAATTAGGGAACAAGGGGACGGACCTTCCAAGTTTGACATCTTACCTCACTCCATAGTAATCCTATTATCCTCAAATATGTGATTTGAATGTGATTGGAATAATTTTAGAAATTCTTGATTAATTTTTTGGAAAATGTTCGCGTCGAGCTTTAGCTCGGACTAAGTGAAAGGGTGCCAAAAAATTAATTTAGAATTTTTTAAATTATGTATTGAACCGAAAATCACATATTTGAGGATAATAGGATTACTATGGAGTGAGGTAAGATGTCAAACTTGGAAGGTCCGTCCCCTTGTTCCCTAATTTTGGGGATTAAAGGAACGTCCCTAGTAGTGATACTATAATTCCAAGTATAATTCTATAATATCCAAACACTTTAAAATCATGTTTTTTGATATAATTCATTAAGAATTTTATAACTAAAACTGATATCAAGAAAGATACTAGCATTCCTACTAATAAAATAATTAATTCTATACTTGTAAATCCAAATCCAAACTTTACTAATTTTAACAAACTAGCACCTAACATTGTTGGTATTGCTAGATAAAATGTAAATTCTGCTGCATTTGGTCTTGATAGTCCTATTAATAATCCCCCTATTATTGTTGCTCCCGAACGTGATGTTCCTGGAAATATTGCTGCTAGTAATTGAAATACGCCTATAATCAAAGCATCTTTATATGTAATTTGTGAATTTTCTGTTTTTGCATTTTTCCTATTTTTGTTCCAATTTTCTATAATTATAAATGCTATACCAAAAACTATTAATGCAATTGCTATGCATGTTGGATTATAAAATAATTCTTCAAATACTTCATCAAAAAGTAATCCTATAATTGCTGCTGGTATGCACCCTACTAATATTTTTCCCCACAAATTCATTATATCTTTATTTAAAATTGATAAAATTCCTTTTTTCTTGGTTGCTTTTTCTTTGTTTTTTGTAAAAGGCCATATGTTTTTAAAATATAATAATACAACCGCTAAAATTGCACCAAATTGTATTACCACTTGAAACATTCCCCAGAATTCTGGTGATACTTCTTTAAATTTTATGAATTGCTCTACTAATATCAAATGTCCTGTACTACTAATTGGTAACCATTCTGTTATTCCTTCTACAATTCCAAATATTATTGTTTTCAATATTTCTATAAACATTATTTTTTCTCCTCCAAAATTTCATAAATAGTTTCTTTTAAAATTCTTGCTGTAGTAACAGGTGCTGTTTTCCCTGGCAATCCTAGAGCTGTTATTAATTTTAAGTTATTTTTTTGTGCTTCTTTTTTATCTATGCCTCCATCACCAGAAGCTAAATCTAATAATAATGTATTTGTATTTACTTTTTCTAAAATTTCTCCTTGTAACACAATATGAGGAATAGTATTTACTATTATATCATAATTTTTTATTGAATTTTCTATTTTATTTAATTGTATATTTTGATATCCATAAGCTTCTGCCCATGCTAATTCTTCGTATTCTTTTGATACTATTGTTATTTTTGCTGAAAGTCCATCTAGTTTTTTAGCAAGTGTTTTTCCTACTCTTCCAAAACCTAATATCATTATTTTGCTACCATGTATATTTATTTGTGTATTTGCAATTATTTCTTTTATTGTTCCTTCTGCTGTTGCAATTGTATTTAAAATTGCTAATTTTTCATTTTTCATAATATCTATTATTTTGACATCTCTATATTTTCTGTGAATTTCATTTGATATAGTTCCAGCTATTAATATTTTATTTTTTATAAGATTCATTAAATCATTTATCTTTATTGTATTTTCACTTAATGGTGTATTTACTAGTACCCCATCTCGTGAAAATGGTATTGCACTAATTACTATATCTACATTTTCTAGTGCTTGTTCTAAATTTTTAGATACTTTTATATTTGGAACATTTTCTAATTCTTGTTCTTTTTCCATCCCAAATATGTATATTTGTTTTTCTTCTTTAGCTAGTATTTGAGCTAGTTTAGTTAACCTTAAATCCCCACCAATTATTGCAAATTTTTTACTCATAAAAACTAAAATGATATATTTAATTTCTTAAATACTCATTCTCTCCCTTCTTTTTAATCTTAGTAATATCCACATAAAATGTGTCGTTATATAATTATATTTTTGTACATTTAATTTTATGAATATTATTATAGATTAGTAAACTCCATCCTAAATATTATTCTTGTCTTTCCTTTTGGTTATCTTCTTGTCTTATTTCTTGGATTTTTTCTTTTGATTTTCTATTCTTTTTTAATAAGTTTATATCATTATAACTTAAATTTCTTGTTATTTCACACATTTCTTCTAAATGCTCTTTTACTCTTTTTTCTTCTATTTTCAATTTTTTTTGTTCTTTACTAGTATCCTCTAAATTGAATGGTATTGATATTTTTGCCATTATTGGTATAAATATTGGGTCTTTTTTTACTTTATCTACTATTTTCATTGAATTTTCATCTATAGCTATATTTATATATTTTATTGCGGTTTCCTTATCTCCTTTTAATAGATAGATTTTTGCTAATTCAAAATATCCATCTGCTGATAATCTCTCGTCTTCTATTGCTTCTAAAAACCTTTTTTCTGCTTCTTCTAAATCTTTATATATTAAAGCTATTTGTGCTAAAGAATATTTTGCATTATATAACAACGAATTTATTTGTGCTGCTTTTTCATAACATATTTTTGCATTTTGAAAATCATTTAACATTGTATATGCTATTCCTAAATTATAATTTAAATCATAATTTACTGGATTATATCTTAATGCTTCTTGATATACATTTACTGCTTCTTTGTATTTTTCTTGTTCTAATAAAATTTCTCCTAATAAATTTGTTGCTTCAAGCATTTCTGGTTTTTTATTTAATAAATTAAATAGCATTTCTGACGCTTCATCTTTTTTGTTTAATCCATTTAATAAATTAGCTATTTTGTAATATGAATCATAATCTTTTTTGTCTATATCTATTGCTTGTACATATTCATCTATTGCTTTTCTCATTCCACCTTCATTTTCATATATTTGTGCTAACATTTTGTGTGCTTTATAATTTTGAGGTTTTTTTGTTACCAAATCTATTAATGCTTGTTTTGCCTTTTTATCATTACCCATCATTAAGTAAAAATTTGCTCTTGTTACAGCTAAAAATTCATTTAATAAAAATCCATTTTTTTCTAATATTATTATTGTTAGTGGTAATATTATTGCTAATACATATTTTAATATTAAAAATAGCATATTTAGTTTTACATTAAATAGTACTTCTACAAAATTCAATGCGATTCCTATTGCTTCTAATACTAGTATTATTACATATGTTGTATCATTATTTTTTATCATTCTTAAAAACATATATACAAATATTGCAAATGTAATTACTGTGAATATTAATTGTTCTACTATCATTTCTACATTCTCCTTTAACAAAGAAAAACGTCCCTTATTGAGACATAATATTTCCTTTACTATCTACTACATAACTTCTTCCACTATCTACAAAAGTTATACGTATATTATCTCCTAATTGTTCTGATGTATATTTATCATTTCCAGGTTCTTTATCTAACTCAGTATCCAAATTTTCTTTTGTTATCTTCCCATATGTATCTTTTTGCATTGCTACAACTAATGCTACTTCTAATAAATCTCTTTCACTTTTTGCTTCTGCTTGTTCTTTACCTTCATTAGCTTCTTTAATTATCCCTTTTTCTCCTGTTAAAGTTGTTATACTTACTCCTGCTAATATTAAAAGAATAATTATTGTTACTATTAATGCTATTAGTGTTATACCTTTTGTACCTTTAAATTTTTTCATAAGTTATCACCTTCCATTTTACAAAATAATACCATTAATACTGTAAAAAATCAATTATCTTTTTGGAAAATATTCATGATTTATTGATGTACTGTTACAAGTCACAGCCATATCAAGGATAATAACAGCAATAAATATAGTATTTTGAATGTGATTGGAGTAATTTTAGGAATTCTTTATTAATTTTTTGGAAAATGTTCACGTTGAGCGAAACAAAAACTAAGTGAAAGGGTGCCAAAAAATTAATTTAGAATTTCTTGAATTATGTATTGAACCGAAAAATACTATATTTATTGCTGTTATTATCCTTGATATGGCCGTGAATCGTAACAATATACTACATCTAATGTAACTGCAATCTTAATCAATATAAATAACAATAAATTTTATAATCTCTTAGTATTTTTCTAACATAATTATTAGTTTCTTTATAAGGAATATTCTCTATATTTGTACCATCATCTTTAATTATACCTTTTTCTATCCAATTATCTACAGTACCTATTCCAGCATTATATGCGGCCAATGCCACTTCTTTATTCTTATATTTTTCTAATAATACTGATAAATAATTTGTACCAATATTTATATTATTGTCTATTTTTGATAATTCTTCTCTTAAATTTTCTTTATCTAATTCCAATTCTAATTTTGTTGCTATCTCTTCTCCTGTATCTTCCATAATTTGCATTATCCCTATCGCTCCTTTATGTGATACAGCTTCGTTGTTAAAATTACTTTCTGCTTTTATTACTGCATAAATCAAGTTTTCTTCTACTCCATATTTTTCTGCATAAATTGATACTATTTCTTTATAATTTTGTGGATATATTATCTTTAGTATTTTATCTTTAAACATCCCCAGAAAAACACATACTATGATAATAATTATTATAAAAATAACTAATTTTTTATTAGTGAATAAATTTCTCAAATTTATCTCTCCTTGTTTTTCCTGATTTTGTATTAATCATTATAAATATTATAATTTACTTTGTACTATTTACATTCATACCAGTTTTCCGCTTCTGAAATATCAGCTATTAGTGGTACTTTCAAACTTATTGCACTTTCCATTTCTTCCTTTACTAATTTTTTTACTTCTTCTATTTCATTTTTTGGACTTTCAATCATCATTTCATCATGTACTTGTAATACAATTTTTGATTTTAAATTTCTTTTCTTTAATTCTCTATACACATTTATCATTGCTATTTTCATTATGTCTGCTGCTGTTCCTTGAATTGGAGTATTCATAGCTGCTCTTGCACCAAATTGTCTTACCATATAATTATTTGATTTAAGTTCTGGAATATATCTTCTTCTATGGAATAAGGTTTCTACATACCCTTGCTCTTTTGCTTTTTCTGTTATATTATCCATAAATTCTTTTATTCCTTTATATTCCTCTAAATATTCATCAATATATTTTTTGGCTTGTTTTCTTGATATTCCTAATTGTTCTCCTAGGCCAAAATCACTTATACCATAAACAATACCAAAATTTACAGCTTTTGCATTACTTCTTTGTTCTTTTGTTACCTCTTCCATTGGTGTTTTAAAAACTTTGGAAGCTGCTTGTTTATGAATGTCTTGATTATTATTAAATGCCTCTATCATATGTTTATCTTCTGAAATATGTGCTAATACTCTTAATTCAATTTGAGAATAGTCAGCGTCTACATATAGTTTTCCTTCTGCTGGCTTAAATATTTTTCTTACCCTTTTTCCTAATTCAAATCTTGTTGGTATATTTTGAAGATTTGGTTCTGTTGAGCTTATTCTTCCTGTTGCTGTTATTGTTTGATGGAAAAAAGAATGTATTCTTTTAGTTTTTGGATTTATATATACTTTTAATCCTTCTACATATGTTGAATTTAGTTTCATTAATTGTCTATATTCTAAGATTTTTTCTATTATAGGATCTTCTTTTTTCAATTTTTCTAGAACGTCTACATCAGTAGAATATCCACTTTTTGTCTTTTTTACGACTGGTAATTTCATTTTTTCAAATAATATCTCACCAAGTTGCTTTGTTGAATTTATATTAAATTCTTGACCTGCCATCTCATGTATTTCTTTAGTTAATATTTCTATTTTACTACTTAATTCTTTTCCGAAACTTTCTAATTCTTTTTTATCAACATACATTCCATTCCATTGCATATCTGACAATACTTCAACTGTTGGCATTTCTATATTATAGAATAAATCTTTTGCATTTATTTCTTCTAGTTTTTTTAATGTTTCTTCTTGTATTTTGGCTATTGCATATACATATATCAAGTCAAATTCCTTTTCTGTATTTTTTGTTTCTTTGTTTTCATTAATACTATCAAATAGATTTATTTGTTCCTCTTTTTCTTCTTCTCCAATATATTCTTTTATATCTAACTCTATATATTGGCTAGCTAAATTTTCTATATCAAATTTTGTATTTGTAGGATTTAACAAATATCCTGCAACTGCTATGTCATAATATATTCCTTCTATATTAATTCCTACTTGTTTTAGCAAAATATATTCTTTTGTTAGGTTTATACCTATCTTTTTTATATCTCTATTTTCAAAAATTTCTTTGAACTGTATTATATTCTCTTCGTTTAATTCTAAATAATATGCTTCATTTAATTGTTTATTATACACACTTATGGCTACTATTTTTTCTTTTATAATTTTTTCCTCATTAGTGTCATTATCAGTTTGTAAATAAAAAATCATTTCTTTTTGTTTATTTATTATTTCTATTATTTCTTTTAGTTCTTTTTCTACTTCTTTGTACATTTCTTTCTTGTCTTCATTTTTTTGTATATCTTCACTTCTTAATGAAAATCTTTCTATATATCTGTTAAAATTTAAATCTTTAAATATTTCTAGTACTTTTGGTCTGTCCCATTCTTCTACTTTAAAGTTCTCTAGTGTATCTTCTATTGGTACTTCTAAATTAATAGTTCCTAATGTTTTAGATAAAAAAGCTTTATCTTTATTGTTTTCTATATTTTCTTTTTGTTTTCCTTTTAATCCGGCTTCGCCTTTTTCAACTAAATCATATAAATTCTCTATAGATTCAAATTTTTGAATTAGTGATAATGCAGTTTTTTCTCCTATTCCAGGAACTCCTGGTATATTATCAGATGTATCACCTTGTAATCCTTTTACATCTATTAATTGTTTTGGCTCTATTCCATAAGTTTCTATAATTTTATCTCTGTCAAATATATCTGTTTCGGTTTTTCCACCTTTTGTTCTTGGAATTCTAATACTTACTTTATCTGTTGCTAACTGGAATGTATCTCTATCTCCTGAAAGTATTACAACATCTAATCCTTGCTTTTCACCATATCGTGATAATGTTCCTAGAATGTCATCAGCTTCGTATCCTTCTTTTTCTATTATGTCTATATTCATTGCTCTTAATATATCCTTTATTACTGGCATTTGCTCTGCAAGCTCATCTGGCATTCCTTTTCTATTTGCCTTATATCCTTCATATAGTTTATGCCTTGCTGTTGGAGCTTTTAAATCAAATGCAACTGCTATATATTCTGGTTTCTCATCTTCTAATAATTTAAAAAGAATCGCTAAAAATCCATATACAGCATTTGTATATCTCCCATCTTTTGTTGTTAAAGCTCTACTTCCCATTATTCCATAAAAAGCTCTACTCATAATACTATTTCCATCAATTAATACTAATTTATTCAAAACATTTCCTCCTATAAAATTGTGCCAAAGGGGACGGGGGATTTTGGCACAATTTTTCTATTTAACATTTTCTAAATTTATAATTTATTATTTAAAGTGTGCCAAAATCCCCCGTCCCCTTTGGCAATCTGCCAAGATAGCCCGTCCCCTTTGGCACAATTTTATATATTGTTAAATTTCCAAAATGTTCTATTTCTTCGTATGTAACATCTACATCATAATTTTCTTTTATTGATAATATTACATTTTCTTTGTAATTTTGATATCTTCTTCCTGACCAATATACATCACCATCTATCAAATAAACATTTTCTTTTAGCAAATCTAAAAAGTTTCCTTCTAAATTATATCTTTCTTTAAAGTCATAATAGTTTTTAGTGTACATGTCCCATCCTCCCATAACTCTTAAGTTCGAGAATGCACCTTTTGGTGGCATTTGATATACTGAGTATGCTAAATATCTATCTTGTAATGATGGCACTGTATATAAATATACATTTTCTTTATGATTATTTGTATAATTTATTAATTCTCTGTAATTTTCATAATTTTCTAAGTTATATCCATAGTTGTATTTGTTCCCAACAAAAGTACATATTATTAATATCATAAAACATATTATTGTGCAATTCTTTATATTATCATTTATTTTATTTTTTATATTAAAATTTAAATTATATATTAGAAGTGCTGTTCCTATTATATATTCTGGTATGACTACTCTTAGCATACTTCTTCCTATTATAATAAATAAAATATGCATTCCTATAGTTACTAAAAATATTAATATATTTTCTTTTGTTTTATTTGAATAAAATAATGCTATTATAAATAAAGTTATAAATAGTATTGATATATATATTATTGTGTCTCCACTTTCTGATATAAAACTTTTACTTATCTCTTCTAAATTTGTGTTAAAGTTATATTTTCCATCTTTTTGTATTTTATAATCTAAAATTTTTTGTAGATTTTCTTTTGAGTAAATATTTTCATCTCCAAAGTCGAATGTATAAAATAAATAATGATCGTTTTTTGACCAGCCTATTTCATCGAAAATTTCCTTATTTTCTTCATAATCTACATATGTAATATCATGTAGCGTTGCTCTTATATCATTATATTCAATATAATTTTTATATACTTCATCTGAATTATATATTACTGTATTTGATACATATACTATTACTGTAATTATGACATATATCAAATAATATTTTAACATTTTTATTACTGTGTCTTTTGGTAGTTGTTTTAGTATTTTATATTTCACTAAATTTATTACAAAATATAATCCGAAAAATGGAATTATTATCAATAATGATTGCATTCTTGTCATTATTCCTATTACAAATAATATATACATCCCTATTATATATTTTATTTTTGCTTTTTCATTTTTTTCTAGTATATCTATTAACATTATTAATGCTGTTAATATTAAAAGCGCTGATACTGATGTGTATTGCATAAGCATTAATAGTATTACATAAAAAATACTTGCGAATATTGTGTATAATATTATTGCTATTCCATTATTATGTTTTTTTAGTATTATATTTCCTATTATTGTGAAACATATAAATTGCATACTTAATAGAAATATGCTATGCCAATTTATTATTGGTATTATTTTATAAAATATGCTTATTATTATACATATTATTGGATGTAGGTAGATTCCATGTATATTATATGTTCCGTCTAATCCTGAATATAGGTTGTATATTATAAAATCATCTACTTGCTCATATTTTATATTAAATAAAATATTTGTTATTCCAAATATTATTAAGTTTATGAATATAACAATTATTAAGTTTCGGCTTATTTTTAACTTTTTCATTATTCGTTTTACCTTCTCTTTTATATATTTAATTAATCTTTAAACTTATCTGCATATTCTTTATCTTTATAATATTCTGAATTTTCTCGCACTACTTTTTTTACTGTCTCAACATAATTTTTAACTTGTTTTTCTTTCAGTTCATCTATTTTTTTCTTAATTTTTTCTTTATCCATATTCTTACCTTCCTTCATCATCTATCCTACCTGATATCTTTTTACTTTCAATTCCTTTTTGTTGTGCCTTTTCTTCTTGTTTTTGTCGTTCTACTTTTTTCTGTTCTTCTTTTTGTTGCTTTTCTAATACTTTTTGTAAATATGCTTGCTTATCAACTACTATTATTGGAATATTATATTTTTTCATTATTTCTATATCCTCTTTTCTAGCATCTCCATATACTGCGTCTGGTAAATTTTTCCCTCCCATATTATCATTACATATCTTATCATTATCCTTAATATTCCTGTTCTGTGCAATTTCATTATTCCAATTATCTATTTTATTACTCAACTTAGTTAATGTTCCTCCTGAACCATGAATTCTCCTTGGCACATGATCAGTTCTTGCATCACTGTAGTTATATGCTTGAATCCCACCACTTTCTTTTATACTTGTATATACATATTCCCATCCAGTTCCAAAAGTATCCAATATAACTTCATCTTGTGATACCAATCTTGTACTAATACTAGATACACCTAATTGACCTTCATATTGCATTAATTCTTTCAATTGCATTCCTCCAGGATTATGTGGCATAAATCTAAAGTCAATACCTTTTAATATATATTTAGTTAAACCTTCTTTTGTTATTTCTTTTATAATTCCTGGATTTTTTTTTCCAGCTTCTTGTTTGCACAATTCTTCCATCTTTTCAGGTGTCAATAGAGTACTATTAAACAATTCTGTTTGATGTTCTTTTAATTTATTTATTGCTTGATGCATTACTATAGGCATTTGAATATTATTTCTGCATACCAAATCAGTTGCAAATTCCAACAATTTTCCCACATCTCTTTCATTTTCTAAAAATCTTAAAACATCTAACATTTGCATTTCTTGTTCACTATATAATACATCATTAGTATCCATCTCTTGACTAATATCATATAAACTTACTATTCTATTCAGTACATCTCCATAATCTCTTATGGCACTTTTATCTACTCTGAATCCTAATATATCTCCACTAATTATATCTTTCATTTCATATCTGACTTCTCCTTCTAATTCTAGAGCCGGAATTTCCCCTTTTTTTAACCTTAAAGCTCTTATTTCTGCACATTTTCCTTCTATTGATTTAATTTTTTTCATTATCTGCTCTTTAAAAATATTATCATAATTTTGCAATTCCTGTAGAGTTTTAATATCAAACTGATTGTCTTTTGACAATAAAACCAATATTAAATTTTCATTTTGTTTATCAGTTAATTCAACATCTTTACAATTCTGAAGTAATTCTTCAAAATAATTATATTCACTTATTGCTTTTTGCATTGTTTCTACATTATTTCCCATAGCTTTAGAAAGAATTTCATAATAATTTTTAAAATTTTCTAATTTTTCCGTATCTTTTATTATTCCCATAAATTCTTGATGATCTCTTATATTATAATTTAATAAATTGTGTACAAAACCTTCTCCAAAATTATCCATTATCCTACTATCAAAATCTTCTAAAGACTTAATTGTATGAACATTAAGACCAGGTCTTGACCTTAATACTTCAACTGCACTCTCTCCATAGGCATTCCCCATTAAAGTATAAAATTCTTCTCTTGTATCTTCCCCCATTTTTAATTTCTCATAATAAGCTTTTATTTCCTTTGGAGAATTCTTTTGCATAATATCTTTATTAAACAAAATTTTAAATTCATTTATAAAAATATTATCTCCAGAAATTCTGTCCAACATTATATCTCTTCCAGTATGTAGCAAATCCATATCAAAGTCAAATACTCTAAATTGAGCATATATTATTTCTATACAATCTTCAAATTTTTGTAAGCTTTCTTCTCCATATACTTCTTTAAAAAGAGTTTTACATTTATCTTTCGATTCCTCCATATCTTCCTTAGAAACTTTTTCCAGAATTAATATCTTTTCAGGTGCTAAATATGGCAATATATAATTTGAATCTAATTTTATTAATTCCGCTATTTGATTTGTCTTCAAATCCCTAATTATTCTTTTTTGAACTTCACTATATCTTTCCACTCCTGGAATAATGGTATCACCACTATCGATCTTTCCATGTAAAGAAATTATATTTGATAAAATATTTCCCTTTGAAGACATCAATTTACTTTTTTCAAAAAATTGTCTTAATTTTTTTTTCATCACACTCTTTCAAATAATGGGCTAATTCTTCTTTGTAAACTGTTCCTAAGTTCAAAATATCAAACCCATATTCTATAATTTTTTTCGAATAATTTGTATCACTATCTAATAAAGCTATAGTCGCCTTTAATGATTCAGGATTTTTTGTATTTGACCAAATTTCATCTTTTACTTTGTCACTAGCATATTTATATGCTAAAGGATAATTTTGAAGAATTTTATACTGAAAACTTGCATCTTCTTTTTGTAACTCATCTTTATGCATTTCTACATATTTACCCATTACTAATTCACTTGCAAACTCAAAATCTTTCTTATGTTCTTCAATATATTTTAATTGTATATCTACACTAGCATATCTTAAAAAATTTTCTTTATCTTTTTTAATATAATTTTGTTGTTTTTCTTTATCTAAATAAATTAATAATTCTGGCTTTTCTTGAATAAATTTATCCACTTCTTTTAAATAATTTATTAATCTGGGTAATTCTTCTTGTAATACTCCTGATTGTTCCATCTCTTCCAATAGAGTTTCTTGAATTTCTGGAAAAACTTCGACGAAATCATATTTTCCCATTTTTAATGCCTTATGTACTAATTCATATTGTTCTCTATGTAACCTCCTCCAAATATCAGGATGCTTTCGTACAATCTGTACTTGTTTTTCATCGGACAAAATAGTTACTATCCAAGGTGCTTCTCTCAATTTTTCAAGCAAAATATCCTCTGGTATGATAAGTAATTTTGCTTCTTTCTCCTCTGAAAAGGAAAATGCTTCAATATTTTTATCTATTTCACTTCTTACAATATTATTAATTAATTCATCTACAATCCTATTATCCCTTTTTATATATTCAGGAGCTTGACTATATTTTTTAAAATCAAAATTTAAATCTTGTTTTATTAAATTTCTTAAAAAAAGTTCTATTCTTATTTTTTGAAATATATTTAATTTTTTTACAGCAACTGGTAAATTATTTTCATATTCATTTTTCATATCTAATTTACTCCTTAGTTAATTTATTTATTATCATCTGTTTTGACACTCTATAACATATAAATGTCTACCTACATATTACTATTTCTTTTTTAAATTCTTTGAATAATAAATCATATCAGTACAAACTAATTTTCCTTCCTTTATTTCTTCTTCATAATTATCTATAAAAAAGTTTTTTATTGTTTTTTCGTATTTATCAAATCCTTGTTTTACATAAAACGGGATGTTGTTTTCCGTTGTCCCCACTAACATCTTTTCATATTTTTGTTTATAGTTACCACATAGAGACTTTAATAATATTTTTGCATAACCTTTTCCTCTATATTCTTCTTTTGTAACTATATTTTTTAATTCCAATATTTTTCTAGAAATCGGCAGAATTACTGCAATGCAAATTATTTCATCTCCTTTTTTTAATGCATACACATCAGAATTAGTTAAATACTTATGTATCATATTTTTTGAAGGATCTGCCTCCAAAAGCATATTAATATAATCTTCTTTATTTCCTATTCTTTTTACTTGCAATCTTGGCTCTTTTTGTAGATTGTATCCGTCTAACAGTCTAGTTTTCGCGTTATTATGACTATAATACCTACTTTCTTCAGAAAATATACATCCACAATATTTTTGCATATATAGTCCCAATTCTCTAGCTTTTGTTTGTCCATCTCTAAAACCAATCCTAAAATCTCTATATAAAAACTCCAATCCATAGTTTTTTGCAATCTTTTCACCTAAGTTTTTTATTATATCATGTTTTTGATATGGACTAACTAGAAGTGTTGTTGATATATGTGTATATCCATGCTCTTTAGCATATTTGGCTGTTCGTTCCAAACGAACTGGATAGCAGTAATCTTGACATCTAGTTTCTAAAGAATTTACAACATTTTTACAAAATTCATCTAATCCATAATTTTCTTCAAAAATAGCTTCTACTTCTATACTTTTTGTGTATTCTTTTAAACAATCTCTTCTTGCTTTATATTCCATATATGGATGTATATTTGGATTAAACCAATATACTGTTGGTTCTATACCTTCATTTCTTAAAGTATCTATACAATATACACTACATGGTGCACAACATGTATGTAATAATAGTTTCATAAATTTTCCTTTCCATATTCTTGTCATTTAAGGGCTATATTCAAAATGGCAAAAATACTAAATATCAGTCTCAATCTCATGAAGGTCCGTCCCTATTATCCCTAATTTTAGGGATTTAAGGAACGTCCCCTATTTCATACCCGAGATGTTTATATGCTGGTGGTAATACTTGTCTTCCCCTTAATGTTCTTGCTATAAATCCTATTTGTATTAAATATGGCTCATAAACATCTTCTATTGTATCTATTTCTTCCCCTATTGTTGCTGCTAGTGCTTCTATTCCTACTGGTCTTCCTGCATATTGTGTTATCATTACATCTAATAATTTTCTATCTATCTCATCTAATCCTAATTCATCTATTTCTAGTTTGTTTAATGCAATTTTTGTTATTTTTAATGTTATTTTCCCATCTCCTAGTACTGCTGCATAGTCTCTTACTCTTTTTAATAGTCTATTAGCTACTCTTGGCGTTCCTCTTGAACGTCTTGCTATTTCTTTTGCTGATTCTTCTTCTATTTCTACTTCTAATATTTTACTTGATCTTTTTATTATTTTAGTTAAGTCTTCTACATTGTATAATTCTAATCTATGTATTATTCCAAATCTATCACGTAAAGGTGTTGTTAATGAACCGGCTTTTGTTGTTGCTCCTATCAATGTGAATTTAGGTAAATCTAATCTTATTGATCTTGCACTTGGCCCTTTTCCTATTATTATGTCTAATGTATAATCTTCTAGTGCTGGATATAAAATTTCTTCTACACTTTTACTTAACCTATGTATTTCATCTATGAATAATACATCAAATTCTGATAAATTTGTTAGTAATGCTGCTAAGTCTCCTGGTTTTTCGATTGCTGGTCCTGATGTTATTTTTATATTTGAGTTCATTTCGTTTGATATAATATTAGATAAAGTTGTTTTTCCTAGACCTGGTGGTCCATAAAACAAACAATGGTCTAATGGTTCTCCTCTTTTTTTAGCCGCTTCTATATATATCTTCATATTTTCTTTGACTTTATCTTGTCCTATATATTCCTCTAAAGTTTTTGGTCTTAAAGAATTTTCTAGTCTTTCTTCTCCTTGACTTTCTAATTCTGGACTAATTATTCTTTCTTCTCCCAATGTCAATTCCTCCATTCAAAAATCTTTTATTTGCTAAATTGATATTTATTGTTAATTTCGAATTCTCTATAAAATAGTTATTAAAATTTATTATTATTTTATGCTTTTGTCTTTTAATAAATTATTTATACTAATAGAATTTGATATATCTAGCTCTTTTTTCATATCATAATAATATCTATCTAACATTTCTTTTGTTTCTTTGTCAATATTATTTATGTCGATTTTTTCTCCAGTGTAAATATCATACCATTGTTCATCATAATAATATCTACTACTAATAATTCTTTCATTATTTAAACATACAAAGTCTTTTTTCCCAAACATATTAGTTCCTAAAGAGAAACCATCTTCAATACCTGCTAAATATGTTAATGTTGGTTTTATATCTAGTTTATTTACTGGTTTTTCTATTTTTATATTTTTCAATCCAGGTATTTTAAAACCACATACTACTCTTGTATAATTTAATTTTAAATCAACATCATTTAAATTAGGATTTGTCTTTTTTAGAAATTCTATTAGTTTGTCATCATACATATTTACACCATTATGATCTCCAAATACTAGTATTGCTGTATTATCATATAAATTTTCCTTTTTTAGCTCATTTATAAATATACCAAAAGCATAATCTGCATAATTTGCTGCTTCTAAATAGTTTCCGAAAAAGGTGTCTTTAAATTCTCCTATATCAATTGATATTTTACTCCTATCTTGTAATCCTTCTAAATTAAATGGTGTATGTGAAGACGCTGCAACTATATAACTTATAAATGGTGTCTGATATGTTTTTAGTTTTTGTACTGCTTGTTTATATAATAACTCATCTGACAAATATCCACTTATTTCTTCTGAAATGTTTTCAAATTGTTCTTTTAAATTTAATTCATTTAAATTTAACCTTCCATAAACATTACCTCTATTCCAAAAATATGGGTAGTTACCATGCATATATGAAGTATGATATCCTTCATTATTGAACATTTTAAATAAATCATCATATGTGTTTGCAAAATATTTACTAAATGACATTCCATTTTCCATTGGATATATTGATGTTATTGTTGAATGCTCAGAATCTGCTGTAGATGAATAACTTTGCATATGCATATTCGAAAATTCTATATTTTCTCTTAAAAATCTATTTAAATTTGGTGTTATTTCTCTTCCATTTATTTTTTTATTTACTACAAATTCTTGAATTGATTCTAATTGTAAAATTATTATATTTTTATCTTCTAATATTCCATCATAATAACTTTCTATTTGATTATATCTTGTATCATAATCACTTTTTAATTCTTCATAATCCTTTATTATGTCATCATAATTGTTGTATTTTGCATTATTTTTTATATTTAATGTGCTTTGTATGTCATATATATGATATCCAAAAATAGTTGCGTCTTTGATTTGTAAATCTTTATTATATGACTTATCTTTTCCTTTTTCTACATAACTATTTCCTATATATATAAATACTGCTATTCCTAAAATTCCAATACAGATTTTTCCTAATATTTGAGTTTTTGTTTTCTTTTCCTTTTTTATCAGTTCTACTTTTTTTAATATTATTAAAATTGCTAATATTATAATATCCAAAAAATATATTATATCTTTTAATTTAAATAATGATGGTATTGTACTT
Source organism: uncultured Clostridia bacterium (assembly GCA_944386175.1). Lineage (GTDB taxonomy): Bacteria > Bacillota > Clostridia > TANB77 > CAG-508 > CAG-269. Next base: position 3,642 of record CALXAB010000012.1, on the reverse strand, counting down.
ATTATTTCTTCTCCATACTGTAAATTGGTTATTTGTGCAAGTGATAAAACATTATTTGAATATGAATAATACAATTCGTCTGAACAAAGTAGAATACTAATTAATAAATTTGCTACTATTGCTGTTATAATTCTTGCTCTGTTAGGCAAAACACCTATCAAACACATTAATATTGTAATAAAAAACGTTGTTCCTATAATTAGTTTTCCTTCTATGTTTTCATTTACTGTTATAGTATTATTATAAAAAAATATTGTTTTTAATAATAATATTATTCCTATAATTAGTAAAAACCAAAAGGAATTAACTATTCTATTTGTTAATTGTTTAGCTTTATCTAATATTTCTTTTTTTTCCAATTTTTTCTCCTTTTATTTATTTGTCCTTATATTGCTATTTTTATACTGAATCTATAAAATCACTTATTAATTTCAACATTTTTTCATTATTTTGTTGAAACTTTACTGGTTCGAATTTTTCTACTTTTGATATAGCTTTTTTTAAATCTTTTACATCTAATGCACCTATTATATATCCTTTTTCTTTAAATAATTCTACAATTTGTTTTTGGTGATCATTTACATGTTCTCCAAATTCATGAAGTCTAGGTACAGCAATTACTTTTTTCCCTTTTTTAATAGATGAAATAATTGAACCTACTCCTCCATGTGTTATTACAATTCTTGCTTGATTTAACAATTTTTCAAGTTCTTCACTATCTATCAAATCAAATTGTTTCATATTAGGTGTTTCATACTTAGTATATCCCGCTTGTACTATTACTTGTTCTTTTATTGTACCATTTTGTATTAAATTATCTATTTCTTCTAATAATCTATGAAAACTATTATTTTGAGTTCCTAATAATACTAGTATCATTAATAAATCGAACCTCCTAATTTTGCTTTTGGATAAAGTTTTAACATTTCCTCCCATTGGACTATAAATAAATCTGCTATTGGATATACCAGTCTTCCTGTGGCTGTTTTTTTATTTGTGTTTGCAAATGTTTCTATATATATTATTTTACTTCCAAAAATTTTTCCCAAATAACACATCGGTCCAGCTGTATTAGTTCCTGTTGTTACTATTACTTTTGGTCTTATTTTAAAGTATATATAAACTGTTTTTATACATAAATATATGTATTTGATTATATATGTTAATAAATGTGATCTTGTCCCATATGGTAAATAATATACTTTATTTTTGTACTTTTCTTTTAATTTTTCATTTGTTTTATCTTTTTCTGTTACTATTGTATAATCGTATTTTTCAAATAAGGGAGCTAGTTGTAATAATTCGTTTAGGTGTCCTCCTGTACTTGATATAAACATTACTTTTTTCATTAATTTATTCATCCTTTTTATATATTTTTAATATGTTTTTTGAGCCTATAAATAAGTTGTGTTTTCTTATGTTGTTTTATGCATGAATTATATCATATATTTAATGTTTTGTCTTACTTTTTTAAACATTTTCTCTATTTATAACATTTCAAAGCCCGTATCATTGTTCTTGTGCCGAATTTTACTTTAGTAAAATTTGTGTGCATTTGTTAGAGCAAAGCATTTTTTAGATAATATTGCACTACTTCTAGTTTAAATTCATTTGAATATTTTGACATAAAATGAACCCTCCTTATTAAACTTTTTTGTCTAATAATTTGGGTTCACTTCAATTAATCAAGTTGCTATTTCGTATTTATATAAAATTTTATAATCCTATGCTCTTGGATGAGCTTTTTTATAAATATCTTTTAATCCTTCATCTTGGAATTGCATATAAACTTGTGTTGATGATATATCTGAATGTCCAAGCATTGTTTGTATTGCTTTTAAATCTGCACCATTTTGTAATAAATGTGTTGCAAATGAATGTCTTAAAACATGTGGTGTTATGTCTTTAGTTATATGTGCTTGTTCTTTATAATATTTGATAATTTTCCAAAATCCTTGTCTTGTTAATCTTCCACCATTTATATTTACAAATAAAGCTTTTTCTTCTTCACTTTTTATTAATATACTTCTCGCTTCTTCTATATATTCTTTTAAAGCTTTTAGAGACATTTTTCCTAGTGGTATATTACGTTGTTTATTACCATTTTTACAAGTAACATATCCCTCTTCTAAATTTACATCTTCTATATTTAAAGATATAATTTCTGTAACTCTCATTCCTGTTGCATATGCAAATTCAAGCATTGCTTTATCTCTAGTTCCCTTTAAATCAACATCTTTTGGTTGATTTAATAATAATTCAACTTCTTTTGATGTTAAAACACTTGGTACTCTTTTTTCTATTTTAGGTGATTGAATATGTGCTGTTGGGTCTTCTTTTATTTTCTTGTTTCTTAATACAAATTGATAAAAAGATCTTATTGATGCAATACATCTTGATATACTTGATGCTTTTTTACCATCTTCTTGCATTTCTTTTATATAATCTTTTATATCTTCTTCTTTTACTCTGTTATAATGAAGTTCACATGCCTCTAAATATCTTCTGAATTGTTTTAAATCTCTTTTGTATGATTGTAATGTGTTTTGTGATACTTTCTTGTCTTCTTCTAAAAATTTGAAAAAAAGTTTTAATTGTCTTTCCATTTAATTCCCCTACCTCTATAAAATAATCTATTTACATAAACTATATATGTTATATCAAACAATTTATAAAATGTAAATAGGTTTTTAGTATTTTTTTAAAAATATTTTATTGTACCTTGTAAAATCCCTGTTGATATAAAAGTTTCAACTAATGATGATATGATTAATAATATCATCATAATTAATGAAAATATTGTATGCCTAAGTATTTCTAATTTTATATTATCTACTTTTCTATCTTTTACTATTGATTTATATAACTTAAAACCACTAACCGCAATTGCTATAATTGCAGGAATAAATATTAAATTTTGCAAAACTAATGTTATCAATACAAATAATATTCCCTTTGACAATCCCATTACAGTTATACAAGTAGATATGGTGTATCCTAAACAAAACCCTCTATATAAAACAATTCCAAAAACAACTGGTATCCCAATAACTGTTGTTCCAAAAAACCATATAGCAATTCCTAAAATTATATTCTGTATCATACTTGTTTTTAATAACTGTAAACTATCTACATCAGATGAATTTTTAAAATTTGTGATAAATGTATTTATATATTCACTTATTTCATTTTTTTGCGTATCTTGCATGTTATTTATAAAAAATACACCTAAAAATATTCCTATTATAAAAATTAATAATATTATTATGTATTCTCTTAAATTGTTAATAATATGCTCTTTTATTGTTTCTTTTATTTTTAATCGCTTGTTTTTGCCCATAAAAAATCTCCTTATCCTTTATACATAATGTGTATGCGATAAGAAAATTTTTAGAACTATTACGGGGACGTTCCTTGATATTGCCAAAGGGGACGGGTTATTTTGGCACATTTTAATATAATAAATTTAAATTAGATTATATTACAAAATGTGCCAAAATAACCCGTCCCCTTTGGCAATATCAAGGTCCGCCCCTATGAAACTGTTCCATAGTTTCCTCCGCCGCCTGAGTGTACTTCCATCTTTCCTTCTCTTGCTCTTACTATATTTTTAGCTATTTTTTCTCCAACAACACCTTCTAT
>CALXAB010000011.1 GCA_944386175.1 uncultured Clostridia bacterium | reverse complement strand
TTAGACGAAGAAAAAGCAGAATTAGTAGAAATAGTAGACTTTTTAAAAAGACCTGAAAAATTTGTAAAAATGGGTGCAAAAATACCTAAAGGTGTATTATTATATGGAAAACCAGGAACAGGTAAAACATTAATAGCAAAAGCAATAGCAGGAGAAGCAGATGTTCCATTTATATCAATGAGTGGATCAGAATTTATAGAAATGTTTGCAGGATTAGGAGCTTCAAGAGTTAGGAAACTATTTGAAAAAGCAAGAAAATTAGCACCATGTATAGTATTTATAGATGAAATAGACGCAATAGGTTCAAGAAGAACATCAAATAGCGGAGCAGAAACAGAAAATAATCAAACATTAAACCAATTACTAGTAGAGATGGATGGATTTAGTTCAGAAGAAACAATAATAGTTCTAGCAGCAACAAATAGACCAGAAATGCTAGACAAAGCACTATTAAGACCAGGAAGATTTGATAGACAAATTACAATACCAAATCCAGACTTAAAAGGAAGATTAGAAATACTAAAAATACACAGTAAAGACAAAAAATTATCAGAAGATATAAACCTAGAAAGTATAGCAGAAGACACAGCAGGATTTACAGGTGCTGAACTTGCTAATATTTTAAATGAAGCAGCAATAATTGCAACAAAAATGAAACATGAAGACATAGAAAATCAAGACGTAGAAGAAGCAATAAAAAAAGTAACAGTAGGATTAGAAAAACGTCAAAGAGTAATATCAGATAAAGACAAAAAACTAACAGCATATCACGAAGCTGGACATGCAGTAGTTAGTAGATACTTACCAACACAATCAAATGTAAAAGAAGTATCAATAATACCAAGAGGCGTTGCAGGTGGCTATACAATGTATAAATCAGATGAAGACAAATACTATATTTCAAAAACAGAAATGCAAGAAAAATTAATAGCATTACTTGGAGGTAGGGCAGCAGAAAAATTAGTATTAGATGATATATCAACAGGAGCAAGTAATGATATAGAAGTAGCAACAAAAATAGCAAGAGATATGGTAACAAAATATGGAATGAGTGATAACTTAGGACCAATAGACTTTCAAGGAAAAGAACCATACGAAATTCAGATGTTTGGCGAAAATATAGGGGACAAAATAGGACAAGAAGTAAAAATGCTTATAGACACAGCATATAATGATGCACAAACATTATTAAAAGAACATAGAGATAAACTAGATGCAATAGCAAATGTTTTATTAGAAAAAGAAAAGATCAATGAGCAAGAATTTAATAAAATATTTGAATAGTGCAAAAGGGGACGGACCTTGAGATTGCCATTGGGGACGGGTTATTTTGGCACACTTTATAATATACTCTAATTTAAATTTATTATATTAAAGTGTGCCAAAATAACCCGTCCCCAATGGCAATCTCAAGGTCCGTCCCCTTTGACATTTATATACTAATATAGTAAAATAAAAGTGAATTTAATATGAATTTAGGCAAAGGGAAGTGGTACTCATGCAATTAAAAGAAGTAATGAGAAAAGGTATGATTAGTCTTAAAACAAACAATATAAAAGAACCAAACTTAAAATCAAGACTTTTAATGCAATATATATTAAATAAACCAAGAGAATACATATTAGTACATGATGACCAACAATTAACATTAAGGCAAAATGTAGATTACTTAAAAGGGATAAACATGTTAATAAAAGGAATACCTATTCAGCATATAACACATCAACAAGAATTTATGAAAATGAGTTTTTATGTTGATGAAAATGTATTAATACCACGACCAGATACAGAAATTTTAGTAGAAGAAGTAATAAATTTATGCAAAAGAAAAAATTTTATTAAAATATTAGATTTATGTACAGGAAGCGGAGCAATAGCAGTTTCGTTAGCTAAATATTTAAATAATGTAGATATAACGGCAGTTGATATAAGTAATAAAGCTTTAAAAATAGCCAAAAAGAATGCGAGAAATAACAATGTAGAAGAAAAAATTACTTTTATAGAATCAGATTTATTTAGTAACTTATCAAAAAATAAATATGATCTTATAGTATCAAATCCACCATACATAAAAAAAGAAGATATAAAAAAACTTGATATAGAAGTAAAAAAAGAGCCATTATTAGCGTTAGATGGAGGAGTAGATGGATTGGATTTTTATAGGAAAATAATTCAGAATTCATACAATTATTTAAATAATAAAGGAATGTTATGTTTAGAAATAGGATTTGATCAAAAAGAGCAAGTTGAAAGTTTATTAGAAAAAGAAGGAAAATATATAAATATTTATTGTAAAAAGGATTTAGGAAACAACGACAGAGTAATAGTTGCATGTAGAGTGCCAAAGGGGACGGGCTATTTTGACAATTAGAAAGGAGCAAATGATAATGTCTTTTTCATCAGATATAAAGCAAGAATTAAATAAAACGAGTAATTTAGCTAATAAAGAATTAGTAAAATATGAGTTAATAGGATATTTAATATCTGGAAACATTGACGTTATAGGAAAGAACAAGATAAAATTTTCGACTGAAAGTGATTACAATATAAATAGATTTTCCAAATTATTATCTAATTTAAATATATACCATCAAATTGAAATAATAGGAAAGAATTTTGTGATAACAACTAAAATAGAAAATATAAATAAAATTCAAGATATAGCAAAAATAGAAAGCAAAACTAAAGCAAAGGACATAAATGAAATAGAAGATGTAGATAAAATTATAGAGATAAAAGAAAGTGTAGTATATTTAAAAAATATAGTGGATGAGAATCAAGAAAATTTAAAATCAATAATAAGAGGTGTATTTTTAGGAGCTGGATCTATAAATAATCCAGAAAGAAAATATCATCTGGAAATATTGGTGTCAAATGTTGAAAATATGAAAAAAATAGTAAAAATTTTAAATATGTTTGAAATTAAGGTAAAAACTTTAGAAAATCAAAATAAATATTCAATATATATTAAGGAAAGTGAAGAGATATCAAAGTTTTTAGCTTTAATAGGTGCTTCAAAAGCTGTTTTGAGGTTTGAAGATATACGAATACAAAAAGAAATGAGAGGAAAGGTAAATAGACTTGTAAATTGTGAAACAGCAAATCTTAACAAAACTATAAATGCTTCTATAGAACAGATCTCAGCTATTGAAAAAATACAAAAAGCAGGAAAATTTAATAAGTTAGATGAAAATTTAAAAGAAATTGCAATATTAAGATTGGAAAATCCAGATATGTCTTTAATTGATCTAGGAAAAAAACTAAAAAATCCAATAGGAAAATCAGGAGTGAACTATAGACTAAAAAAAATTATGGAAATAGCTAAAAATCTATAAAAAGCAGATTTATATTGTTAAAAATTATATATTATATAGTCATATATAAATGATTAAAAATAAAACATATTTAACGAAGCAAATAATTAAATAAAAGGTAAAAAATTAACTAAGTAATAATTAAAATATATGGTGTCTAATTAAATAAGTAATTAAAGATAAGCAAATAGAGCAGTAGAAAATAAATAAGTTTACTAAAAAATAAAGACAAAAAAATAAAATAGTTAACTAAACAATAAATAATAATTAAAAATAAAAGTTGTCAACTCTGAAGATGAGAAATAAAAAAATGAAGGAATAGAGAAAAGGAGAAATAGAGAAATGAAAAAATGAAGAAAGGGAGATAGCAAAATGGCAAAACTAGCAATAGAAATAAAAGACAAAACAATTCCAATAATACTAAGAAATTACAAAAATGCAAAAACGATAAAAATGTATTTTAGTGGAACTACACTAAATATAACTAAACCAAAATATGTTAGTAATAAAATAATATCAAAAATGATAAAAGAAAACGAAGAAAATATATATAATCAATACTTAAAAATAATATCAACAGATAATAATATTATCAAACATTGGAAAACTGGAGAAAAAATTTTATATAAAGGTGAGCAATATAAAGTTATTAGAGAAGAAATACAACAAAATTCAATAGAATTAGAAATAGATGATAAAGACAAAACTTTCAATATAAAAATATCGCAAAATATAAAAGATGAAGAACTGATAAAATATAATGTTGATAAAATGATAAAAAATTTATTTAAAAATAACACAGAATGTATTATACAAGAAAAATTGCCTTATTGGAGTAAAATTACAAAATTACCATATAAATCATTTAATGTAAGAGACGCAAAAACCAAATATGGTAGTTGCAAGCCAGATACAAAACAATTATATTTTAGTTCAAGGTTAATAATGTTACCAGAAGACAAAATTGATGCAGTAATAGTACATGAATTATGCCATATAGTACATAGAAATCACAGTCAAGATTTTTATGATTTAGTAAAAGATTATATACCAAACTATGAAGAAATAGACAAATGGTTAAAACAAAATGCAAAAGAATTAAATTTTTAGTATAATATGAAGCAATATGAAACTTTAAGTTACTTAGCCTCAAAGTGAAAATAAACAATTTTTATTTTCAAAAAAATTTTTTGCACAAAATTTGTTAATAATATACAGAAATTCACTTTATAAAAATGTAATATTTAAGTTAAAAATTATATGAAAAAAGGAGACATAAAAACATAGAAAATGATGTCAATATTAGAATTAAAAAAAAGACTACCAAAAGATTTTATAGATAATTTATATGAAACATATAGCCCACTTACAGTAGATAAAATATTATCTGGAATGTTAGGAGAAAGAAATACAACATTAAGAGCAAATAATATAAAAACTACAATACAAGAATTAATGAGAAATTTAAAAGAAAATAACATCAAATTCGAAAGAGTAGAATGGTATAAAGACGCATTAGTAATAAAAAACGCAAAAGAAAAACAAATAGAAAGTTTAGAAGCATACCAAAAAGGACTCTTATACTTACAAAGTTTATCTAGTATGATACCTCCAATAATTTTAAATCCAAAACCAGGAGAAAAAGTATTAGACTTAACATCAGCACCAGGGAGCAAAACAACGCAAATGGCTAGTATGATGGAAAATAAAGGATATATTTTGGCAAATGAATTGGACAAATTAAGATGTGAAAGATTAAAATATAATATTGAAAAACAAGGTGCTAAAATAGTAGAAGTTATAAATCAAAGAGGAGAAAAAGTAGGAGAAAATCATAGAGAGGAATTTGATAAAGTATTATTAGATGCACCATGTAGTGGAGAAGGTAGGTTTTTAGGAAACAATGTGTCAACATATAGAAACTGGTCGGCAAGAAATGTTATGCAGTTAGCAAAATTACAAAAAAAGTTATTAAAAAGTGCATATGAAGCATTAAAAGTAAATGGAATAATGGTATATTCAACATGTACTTTAAACAAAGAAGAAAATGAAAAAGTACTAGACTGGGCAATAAACAATTTAAATTTAAAATTAATAGACATAAATATAGATATAAAAGGAAAAATGCAAGGATTTAATGAAAATTTAGATAAAAGCATAAAAAAAGCAATAAGGATATTGCCAACAAAAAAAGAGGAAGGATTTTTTATTGCAAAATTAAGAAAGGAGAGAAATTAAGAATATTCAAACGTTTTCTTAAAACTATATAAAAATGGATAAAAAAGAATTAGGAATATATATTCACATGCCATATTGTAAACAAAAATGTTATTATTGTGATTTTATTTCATATACAAACACAAACTTAGTAGAACAATACATAGGTGCTATAACTAAAGAACTAAAAAAATATAATTTAAACAATTACAATATAACAACAATATATATTGGGGGAGGAACACCCTCATCCATAAAAGTAGAATATATAGTAAAAATATTAGATTATATAAAAAAGAAGTTGTTGGAAACAAATAATCAAACAAAATTTGAAGATATAGAAATAACAATAGAAGTAAATCCAGGAACTACAGATAGAAAAAAGCTAGAAAACTATATAAATTGTGGGATTAATAGATTAAGCATAGGACTGCAAACAACAAATGATATATTATTAAAGCAAATAGGAAGAATTCATACATACGAAGAATTTATAGAAACATATAAATTAGCAAAAGATGTAGGTTTTAAAAATATAAATATAGATTTAATGCTAGGATTACCAAATCAAACTATTGATGACCTAAAAAGAAGCTTGAAAGATGTTATAAATTTAAATCCTAATCATATAAGTGTATATTCGCTTATAATTGAAGAAGGAACAAAAATTAATGATATGCTAGAAAATGGAATTTTGGAATTACCAAGTGAAGAAACGGAAAGGCAAATGTATTGGTATGTAAAAGATATGCTAGAATTAAACGGGTATAATCATTATGAAATATCAAATTTTGCTAAAAAAGGAAAAGAATCAAAACATAATGTTAATTGCTGGAAACAAAAAGAATATATTGGAATTGGAGTTTCAGCACATTCATATTTAAATAATATAAGATACTCTAACTGTATGAAAGTAGAAGAGTATATAGAAAATATGAATAATCTAAAAGATGTTTACAAAGAATTAGAAAACAATGAGAGTAAAATCTACGAAATAGAAGAAAAACAGGATTTAGAAAGTAAGAGAAAGGAATATATGTTGTTAGGTTTAAGAATGATAGAAGGTGTATATATTTCAGAATTTAAGGAAAAGTATGTTGATAATCCTATTTTTCTATATAGAAAGGAGTTGGAAAAATTAGTTGGTGAAAATTTGATAGTTATTGATGGAGATAATATCAGATTGACAAGTAAAGGTCTGGATTTTGCAAATTTAGTTTGGGAGGAATTTGTTTAAAAATTCATATAAAATAAAAACAACTTAATACCATTAAAACGTATTGAGTTGTATCTAAAGAAAAATTGCAAAAATATGGTATATTGAAAATATTAATAGAAAGAAGGTTATAATATGAGTATAAGTGAAAATGATATAAAAACTTATGAAGATAGATATAAAAGTCTAGTATATGAAAAAGTAAGAGAAATAATTTCTAAACAAACAGAACTTATAACAAATTTAGAGAAAAATGGAAAATATTTTGATATTGAAACAGATGTACCTAACGTAGGAATTACTTTTAATAATAAATTGGTCGAATTAGCTCAAATATTTAAAAAAGCTGGAATATCAATGTTTGTAGATCCCAATGAAAAGTATGATTTTGTAGGTTCAAATTTCGTTGGGGATGCTATTATAGAAGATATGATTTCACAATTATCGAATGGTATGCAAGTATTGTCAGAGTGTAATTCTAGTATGTCAAAAGCAACAACGGAAAAAAGTAAAAAAGTCAAAGCCTTAGAAGAGTCTAGTCCAATAAAGAAATTATTTTTCAAAATTAGAAGTTTCTTTGTTACTAATACTGTTTTAGATTCAACATCGTTTTCAGAGGCAGAAATTGGAGAAGTAAAGTCCCATTTGTCAAAATATAAAGAAGTAGATAAAAATTTGTGTGAATATAATTTAAGAGATAATGTAGTTCAAAGTTTAGTAAATTTTATAAATAATAGGGAATATCATGATTTTACAATTCCAGAACTACTAGAAGAATCTGTAATACCAACATTACAAAAATTAGGATTAGAAGATGTAATTCCTAATTTACAAGAAGAATTAAGCAAGACTCAAGAAGAATTAAATTCATCTAATAAGAAATCTTGGAAATTATCTGAAACGCAAAAACTAGGAATACAGATGTCTTCAGAACGACTTGCTGATGGAGTTAAACAAAAAGAAAGTAATACAACGCAGATACAAGATAAAGAATATATTGACTAACTATCGAATAAAAATACAGAACTTTTTTTCGCAAAAGTATTGACAAAACAAAAAATAGAATATAGAATAATAACGAACATAATTTTAGTGAACAAAAATTCTACAAAGTCTCAATATAGGAGGTAAATATGATATCAACATTACATATAAAAAACATAGGAATCATAGAAGATATAACAATAGACCTAAACAGAGGCCTAAATGTATTAACAGGAGAAACAGGAGCAGGAAAAACATTAATAATAGACTCTTTAAAAATAGTATCAGGAGGAAGATTTTCAAAAGAAATGTTAAGAAAAGGTACAACAAATGCTTTTGTTGAACTATGTATATATTTACCTGACAACATAAATTCAGTAGATGGAAATATCATAATATCAAGAGAAATAAACCTAAATGGAAGAAACATGTGTAAAATAAATGGAAGAATGGTAACAGTAAATGAATTAAAAACATTTATGTCTAATTTAATTGAAATACATGGCCAAAATGATAATCAAAACTTATTAGATAATAAAAAACACTTAAATTATTTAGACGGTTTTATAGGAAAAGAAATAGAAGAAATAAAAATAGAATATTTACAATTATATAACAAATATAAGGAAATAGAGAAAAAATTGCAAGAAAATTATGGAGATGATAAACAAAGACAAAGAAAATTAGATTTATTGAAATATCAAATTAAAGAAATAGAAGAAGCTAATTTAAAAGTAGATGAAGAAGAAGATTTAAATAATAAAAGAAAAATAATGTCTAATTCAGAAAAAATAGTAGAAAATGTATCAAAAGCAGATGAAGTAATCGGAAATGTCAGCATAGACAGTATAAGTACAGCTATAAGAGCTTTGGAAAAAATAGAAAATATAGATAAAAAATATGAAGTAGTGAGTAGTAATTTAAAAAATATATATTATGAATTGCAAGAATTATCAAGAGATATAAGCACATACAAAGAAGAGATATTTTTTGATGAAGAAGAAAGAGATTATATAGAAGAAAGACTAGACTTAATACACAATCTAAAAAGAAAATATGGAAATACAATTAAAGAAATATTAGAATATAAGGAAGAAATAAAAGCAGAAGTTGTACATATAGAAAATTTAGAAGAATACAATAATAATTTAAAACAAGAAAAGAAAAAATTAGAAAATGAAATGGATATATTAATAAAAAAGATGCATGATTTAAGAAAACAAAATGCACAAAAATTAAATGAAAAGATAAATGAAGAACTAAAAGAATTAGAAATGCAAAATGCCAAAATAAATGTACATGTAGATTATACAAATGAGTATTTAAAAACAGGAAAAGATATAGTAGAATTTTATATTACAACAAATTTAGGAGAAGATGAAAAAGAACTTTCAAAAATAAGTTCAGGAGGAGAAATGTCAAGAACAATGTTAGCAATAAAAAAAGTTTTAGCAGATGTTGACGAAACTCCAATCTTAATTTTTGACGAAATAGATACAGGAATTAGTGGAAAAGCAGCAAATAGTGTAGCACAAAAATTAAAAGTAATATCAAATAATCATCAAATAATGTGTATATCACACTTACCAAATATTGCAGCAATAGCAGATTATAATTATTTTATAAGTAAAAATGTAATTAATCATAGAACAAGAACATCAGTAAAATTGTTACAAGAAAGTGAAGTTGTTGAAGAAATAGCAAGAATATCATCAGGAGAGATAAATGATATTACTTTGAAATATGCTAGTGAATTAAGAAATAAAAAAGCCTCATAAATATTATAAAGTATAAAAAATCCCAAAAACAAGTATAGCAAAAAAATTGGTTAATATTTGACAAAGTAGTAAAATGGGTGTATAATTTTATAAGCCAAAAAAGAGATAGGCGTTTTTCAAAAGATTGAAAAGCGTCTTACATAATGTCTTGTGCCTAAGAAAGGAATGATAGTAAATATGAACAATCAAAAAATAAGAAACATAGCAATAATAGCACACGTAGACCATGGAAAAACAACATTAGTTGATGCAATGTTAAAACAAAGTCATGTATTTAGAGATAATGAGCAAGTAGCAGAAAGAATAATGGATTCAAATGATTTAGAAAAAGAAAGAGGTATTACAATTCTTTCTAAAAATACATCAGTAATGTATAAAGATATAAAAATAAATATTGTAGATACACCAGGACATGCTGATTTCGGAGGAGAAGTAGAAAGAGTTTTAAAAACGGTTGATGGTGTACTACTTTTAGTTGATGCATTTGAAGGAGCAATGCCTCAAACAAGAGAAGTTTTAAAAAAATCATTAGCATTAGGGTTAAAGCCAATTGTTGTTATAAACAAAATAGATAGACCAGGAGCACAACCAGAGAAAGTTGTAGATCAAGTATTAGAGTTATTTATTGAATTAGATGCAACAGATGAACAACTAGAGTTTCCAGTGGTATATGCTTCAGCTAAAAATGGAATTGCAAAAATGGATTTAAATGAGGAATCAGATAACTTAAATTGCTTATTTGAAACTATAGTTAATACAATAAGTGCTCCAAATTGTGATGAAGAAGGACCTTTCCAAATGTTAATTTCTAACATAGATTATGATGATTATGTAGGAAGAATTGCAGTAGGAAGAGTAGAAAGAGGAAAAATTTCTGTTGGAATGCCAGTTTCAATTTGTGGTAAAGAAGATAAGATAACACAAGGAAGAATTGGAAAATTATATATACATGTAGGATTGAAAAAACAAGAGGTGGAAGAAGTATCAGCAGGAGAGATTATCGAATTATCAGGACTTCCTGATATAAATATTGGTGATACAATATGTGATTTTAATAATCCAGAAAAGATACCATTTGTTGATATAGACGAACCAACAGTTTCAATGACTTTTAGTGTAAATAATGGACCATTTGCAGGTAAAGAAGGTCAATTTATTACATCAAGACATATACGTGATAGATTATTCAAAGAACTAGAAAGAAATGTATCTTTAAGAGTAAAAGAAACAGATTCACCAGATAGTTTTGAAGTATCTGGAAGAGGAGAATTACATTTATCAGTATTGATAGAAACTATGAGAAGAGAAGGATTCGAATTATTAGTTTCAAGACCAAAAGTTATATATAAAGAAATAGATGGTGTGAAATGTGAACCAATTGAAAGACTAGTTGTCAATGTTCCAGATGATTCAATTGGAACAGTAATAGAAAAATTAGGTCAAAGAAAAGCTGAAATGGTAAATATGGAACCAGCAGAAGAAGGACATACAAAAATAGAATTTAAAATACCAGCAAGAGGATTAATAGGATATAGAACAGAATTCTTAACAGATACTAAAGGTGAAGGTACAATGAACCATATATTTGCTTCATATGAACCATTTAAAGGTGAAGTATTATCAAGAGTTAGAGGTACAATTGTAGCTTTTGAAAATGGAAAATCAGTAACCTATGGATTATATAATGCACAAGATAAAGGAGATTTATTTATAGGACCAGGTGTAGAAGTTTACGAAGGAATGATTGTTGGTCTAAACTCAAGAGGAGAAGATTTAGCAATAAATGTTTGTAAAGAAAAACATCTAACAAATACAAGAGCTTCTGGATCAGATGAAGCATTAAGATTAGTACCACCAATCCAAATGTCATTAGAAAAAGCAATTGAATTTATACAAGATGACGAATTAGTAGAGGTAACTCCTAAATCAATTAGACTAAGAAAGAAAATATTGGATTCAAAAGAAAGAGAAAGAGCAGCAAGAAATGCTAATAAGTAATTTGACACATTTACAATGATAATGTTATAATATAGACATAAAAACATTAGGAGGGCTCAATATATGAGGGAAAATCGGACAGAAAAGCAAAGTTGTAACAACGAAAGGCAACCAACTTTAGAGGAGCTCTGGCGAGAAGCGTACGGAAGTACCAGAAGAAGAGCAATAGATTTTTCTGGAGATACGGACGACGAGGAAAATACCGAATCGAAAGATTGGTATTCTTAATCGCAAAATATGGAGAAAAAGGTTATCTTTTTCCCTAAATTAATTTGATACAATAAAAAAGTTACCATTTTCTATTGTATTAAAAACGCTTCGTGCAACAGATGTATACAATTTTACATATGTAAAATTTATTATTTAGTAACAAGTTTATAAAAATCTATAAAAAATTTTATATAAATAATAATAAATCTTATTATAAAAAGATTATTACAAGGAGAAAATAATAGAGTGAACAAAATAGAATTAGAAAAAATAAAAGAAAAAGCATTAAATGATCATATACCAATAATTATGGATGATACATTAGAAGTTATTGAAAGATACATGAAAGAAATAAAGCCAAAGAGAATTCTTGAAATAGGAACAGCCGTGGGTTATTCAGCAATGTGTTTTTCAGAATTTCTTGATAAAGATGGAAAAATAGACACAATAGAAAGAGACGAGGTAAGAGCTGAAGAAGCAAAAGAAAATTTTAAAAGAGTATCAGTAGAAGAAAAAATAAACTTATATATAGGGGACGCAGTAGAAATATTACCAACATTAAATAAAAAATATGACATGGTGTTTATAGATGCAGCAAAAGGAAAATATCCATTCTTTTTGAAAGAAGCCTTAAGAATGATTAACAGCAAAGGCATGATTTTTGCTGATAATATTTTATATAAAGGCTATGTTTTGAGTGATTATAACAAGCATAAACAACGTACAGCCGTTAGAAATTTGAGAGAATATTTGAAAGAAGTTACTGGAAATCCTAATCTTGAAACAGAGATTTTAGAAGTAGGAGATGGATTAGCGGTAAGTAAAGTGTGCTAGTTAATTAGAATGTTGAAACTCCCAAAAGATATTAACTTTTAGGAGTTTTAAATATAATTAAAAATGAATTTATTCATATAAATCAGGAAATTTGTTTTCTTTTCTAATAGCTTCATTTCTTGCTTTTCTTGATTTTATAAAATTTTTGTAACTGGACATATCCAAAGGCGGATATTTATCATCAGGATTTGTAAATTGTAACATATCAGAATATTTAAATGTATGTTCAAAAGCAGTTGCAATATTAGGCTGATAACTTACAGAAGTTCCATTATTCATTTTTGTTACTAATAAATATTTTCCTAATAACTCAGAAATTTCTACATCTGGATTATCCAATTTTTTTATTAAAGTAGATGTTGAAGAGTCAAAGGCTAGACTATCATTTTTAAGAATATTAGCTAAAATAGGATTATCCAATAATTTTTTAGCTGTTACTATTTTATATTGATCATGTCCTGTTGATGAAGATTCATCTTTACAATCGTCTTCCATTTTTAAGTCTCTTATCTGTGCTTCCATAGTATATCCATAAATTTCATTAAAAGAGGAATCATGAATAGACATATAACCAGAATCTTTAGGGTTCTTTATATAATCCTTAAAACGAGATTCTATTTTTTTAATATCATTTTCGCTATAATATTTTTTTATTATATCATATATATCATATATAGCTGGAATTGTGTATTCTTCATCAGTTTTTCTCAAACTTAATTTATGATTATTTAAAAGTAGAGAAAGATTTTTGGATTCACCATACTGATTAGTTATTAGTATTTGATCACTAACAGGATGTACACTAATTGAACATATATCAAAATGTTCCTTATCATCAATTACAATAGAGTCTTGTAGCATAGTTAATTTACCGTCAGGACTATTTCTTAAAGCATTTCCTAAATCCCTTTGAGATGAAGATGTGTTATATGGGTATAATAAGTTACGTTCATTAAGTTTTTGATCTTTACCATCAACAATTATATATTTTGAACCATTATCTTTTTCTATAATCTCATCAGGAGAAAAGGTTACAGAAGTATGAATAGGTATAACATTGCCATTAGAATCTATAATTTCAAATTCATGATTACTGTTTTGATTAATTGACTGTATAGTAAAGTCAACACTATTTACAATTGGACGATAAGCAAAAGTATCTTCTGTTCTACCAAGTCTATTTACTAATTTATTTTTTTCATCTGGAGACAATTTATTAAAAACAAACCTAAAGCTATCAACTGTTCCTAATGATGTCATTGTTTTAATTATATTTTTAATCTTATCAAATTTTTGAGGATTATCAGAAGCTAGAAATTTAAAATACTTATCAATAGAACTATCTTGTTCTAATAGAATTTTTTGTTTTTCATCCTCATTTTCAGGTAATTCATCAGGAAAGATTTTTACAATATTTTCAGCTATGGTTTTAAAAGTTTTTATAAAAAAACTTCTTTTTGATTTGATTCTACCTTTAAAAGAACATTCAATATTTGGTTTTTCTGAAGATATATGCTGATGCAATTGAACCATATTCTCATCTATTAAAGGCAAATATTCCTCATAATATCTATTATATCTTTGTATAAAAATATATGGATTTATATCTGGATGTACTCGATGACACCAGCCGATAAATTCATTTTCAATTGGTGAATTATTCATAAAAATACCTCCAATCAAGCTTAATTACATAAAATACGTATATATAAATTATAGCACAAAAAGAGAATATTATCAATTTATTGACATAATTAAGGAAAAAATATATAATATAAAAGCAAAAACTGATATAATATATAAAATATTGTCAAAATAAAATTTGAAATATAAAAGAAAAAAATGTGTTTATAAAACCATATACAATCAATTTTATAAACATATTATACAAGGAGGATAAATGAAAAAAATAGAATTACTAGCCCCAGCAGGCTCATTCGAAAAAGCCAAAATAGCATTTCAATATGGTGCAGACGCAGTGTACTGTGGAACTTCATCATTATCATTAAGAACTAGAGCAGACATGAAAGATGATGACCTAATAAAAACCATAAAATATGCACATAGTATAGGAAAAAGAGTACATGTAACATTAAACATATTTGCATGGGATGAAAAATACGAAGAAATAATAGAAATGGCAAAACTATTAAATGAATTAAAACCAGATGGAATAATAGCAGCAGATGGTGGTGTAATTGAAGTATTAAAAAAATATGCACCAAATGTAGATATACATGTAAGTACACAGGCAAATGTAGTAAGTTTACAAGACGCTCTATTCTGGCATAAAATAGGTGCAAAAAGAGTAATTATGGCAAGAGAAATGAATAAAGAACAATTAAAATACATAATGGAAAACAAGCCAGAAGATTTAGAAGTAGAAACATTTATACATGGAGCTATATGTTTTGCATTTTCTGGAAGATGTTTTTTAAGTGATTTCCTATCATGTAGAAGTGCAAATTTAGGAGATTGTGCACAAAGTTGCAGGTGGTCATATAATTTATATGCAGAAGAGAAGAATAATCCAGGAGAATTTATGCCAATAGAAACAAGTGAGTATGGTACAAGTATCTTTTCTTCGAAAGATTTATGTTTGATAAAAGAATTACCAGAAATAATTAATATGGGAATAGATAGTGTAAAAATAGAAGGAAGATTAAAAACAGAATACTATCTAGCAAGTGTAATAAATGCATATAGAAATGCAATAGATGATTATGAGAAAGACCCTAAAAACTATGATTATACAAAATATCTAAAAGAATTGGAAAAAGTTAAAACAAGAGGCTTAACAACTTTTTATTTTAATGACAGAAATAATAAAGATATACAAGAATATACAGGCAAACAATATAATGAACAATATGAATTTGGTGGAAAAGTAGTAGAATATGATAAAGAAAAATCAATAATAGAAATAAGAAACAAATTGCAAATAGGTGATTTATTAGAAATAATTGTACCAAATCAAATAGAGCCAGTACAATTTACAATAGAAAAATTATGGAATGATGAAACAGATGAAGAAATAAATGAAATAAGCCCAGGAGTAAAAGGGCAAAAAGTAAAAATAAAACTTCCTATAGAATGTAAAAAAGATTGGATAATAAGAAGAAAAAAATAAGAAAAAAGAGTTATACTATTAAAAAGTGTAACTCTTTTAATAATGTAGGAAAAATCAATTTTTTTGTATAATTAATATTGTTTTCCTATGATACTATACATGAATTGATGAGCTTTTATGGAAGGATTGAACTTTTTTCCATAACGTCGATATTGGTATTAAAATTTAGTAAATAACTTTAAATATTATAATTAGTTATAGTTTTTAAAACTATTTCCAATCAAAAAGCCAAGAGAGACACATAAAATAGCAACAAATCCTAAAATATCAAAAGAAAAACTAGGTAAAAGTACAAAAATAGAACCTAAGGTAAATCCAATTATACTATAAAAAGTTTGTGCATAAAAATTATCTAATAAAAATTTAGTAAGCTTCATAAAAACAAAACAACCAATAAGCAAACCTAGAAACATTGGAATTAATGTAGGTAAATAAATATTTGAAATACCTGTCAAATATAAATTATAAACACCAAGTAACATTAAAATAATAGTACTACTTACACCTGGAACGACAATACCTATAGACATAGCAAAACCAGAAAATATTAAATATAAATAATTAAAATTAGAAGTATTAGAAAAATTAATGTTTTTTTCAAGATAAACACTAAGAATGCCAATAAGAAAAGCAACAATAGTAAATAAAAAATAACTTTTTCTTATTGGTGTTTTTGTATTAATATCCTTAAATAAAGATGGAATACAACCTAATATAAGTCCTATAAAAATAGATTGAGTTTGAATAGGAAAATTTATCAATAGATAATTTAAAACATTACTAAAAACTAGAACGCCAATTCCTACACCTATAAATATAGGAAATAGAAATTTAAAATTGTTCTTCATATCTTTAAAAAAGTTTAAAAAACTATCTAGTAATTTTTCATAAATTCCAAAAATAACACATAAAACACCACTGCTAATACCGTGGAAGTATAGCACCGCAACCTAAAGCAATTCCCTTAAAAACATTAGAAAAAAAATGCATTAAAAACACCTCTAATAATAAATATTAAAAAATAATAAAAAAAGAACAAGCAATTATTATAAAATTAAAATTTCAGGTCAGGCACTTTTAGATTTTTTAAACATATAATTTTATTATGAGAATAAATGGAGGTGCTACAGTATGCTTGTTTCACTTTGCATGTCAGGAATATTAGGATTTGTGGAATTTTTAAAATCTGCAGTATTTGTAGTTGGATATATTCAAGGAGGGACTTTATTTCCAGAACCATTAACACAAGAAGAAGAAAAAAATTGCTTAGAGCAAATGGCAAAGGGAGATGACGAAGCAAGAAATATTTTGATAGAAAGAAACTTAAGACTAGTCGCACATGTTGCAAAAAAATATACTACAACTAAAGTGGATCAAGATGACTTAATATCAATAGGAACAATAGGATTAATAAAAGGTATAAACAGCTTTAGCATGGAAAAAGGAAGTAAATTATCTACATATGTATCAAGATGTATAGACAATGAAATATTAATGCATTTAAGAGCAACAAAAAAATTAGGTGCAGAAGTATATTTAAATGAGCCAATAGGAAAAGATAAAGATGATAACATTGTTACATTGCAAGAGGTACTAGAAAATGAAGAAAGAGCAATAGAAGATGAAGTTGATATAAAAATGAAGATAAAATTATTATATCAAAAGATGAAGGAGATTTTAAAAGATAGAGAAAAAACAATTTTAGAATTAAGATTTGGATTAGGAGGTCATAAACCCAAAACACAAAATGAAATAGCTAAATCAATGGGAATATCGCGTAGCTATGTGTCAAGAATAGAGACAAAAGCAATAAGTAAACTAGCAAAAGAAATAAAAGAATAGAAAAAACAATACTAGGAGAAGATAAAATAAGAAAAATAACTATAACAAAATGTAAATTTTCTGTAAAAAGACTTTTAAAAAAAGAAAAAAATGGTATAATTATAAAAATAAATTAAGAAATGTTTATATTATAAAAGAGAAAATGACAGTATATATTAAGGGATATATATTAAAAATAAATATTGAAAACTATATATTAAAAAAAGAAAGGAACTTATATGACAAGAGTAAGATTAAAGGATAGAATTTTACCTAAATACACTAAAGGAGAAGAAATATTTAATATGACTTCACATATTGTTGGAGCTGTGTTAGGTGTTGTTGCAACAACATTATGTATTGTATTTGCAGCAATAAGAGGGAATACATATGGTGTAGTAAGTGGATCAATATATGGAGTAACGATGATTATACTATATACAATGTCTAGTATATATCATGGGTTAAGTCCAACTAGATATTCTAAAAGAGTATTTCAAGTTTTAGATCATTGTTCAATATTTTTATTGATAGCTGGTTCATATACGCCATTTGCGTTATGTACATTAAGAGAATATGATACAGCAACAGGTTGGGTAATATTTGGTGTGATATGGGGGATTGCAATTTTAGGGATAGTTTTAAATTCAATAGATATAAAAAAATTTAAGAAATTTTCAATGATATGCTATTTAATAATGGGATGGTGTATAATTGTAAAAGCTAATTTATTACCAGAATTATTAGGAACAAAAGGATTTATTTTATTACTATTAGGAGGAATTGCTTATACAATAGGAGCGGTATTATATGGATTAGGTAAAAAACGTAAATATATGCATTCAGTATTTCATTTATTTATATTACTAGGTAGTTTTCTACAATTTTTGTGTATATTGTTATATGTAATGTAAAAAAAGAGAGATATAATATCTCTACAAACACAAATCTTAATTTATTTTAGCACAAATTTTAAATAGAAGCAAATTTAAAAATATGTATTTAAGAGAGAATAATATTGAATAAGTGAGTTAGAATATTAAAAACAACAAAACTCACATAAAAATAGAAAAAATTTAATTTGTAAAAAAAATATTAATATGCTAAAATATAAATAACTTAAAAATAGAGAACATAATAAAAATTAAATAATTAATTCCCTGCGTAGTGCGTATAGACAGAATTTTTAGAACCAACACACATATAAGAGGGGCTGATCTCGTAAATATGGCGTGCAAGCTCACAGTATAGTGAGAAGCCCATAAGTATTTAGGTAGGCACCCACCTGTTTTTAGGAGCAGGTCCTTAAAAATTCAAGACATCTGACGGCTAAGGCGGGGGATTTTTTTGTACAATAGGAAACACTATGAAACTTTAAGTTACTTAGGCTCAAAGCGAAAATAAACAATTTTTATTTTCAAAAGAAAGTAATCCTTTCATATTAAACTATTTACATAGGATTAACGAAAAAACATTTAGAGAGAAAAATAAAAAGGGAAAAATATGATTAAAAATAAAATTTTAAAAGAAAAAAAGAATGTAAAAATATTAAAAAATAATGTATGGCTAATTGTAATTATTATTTTAACAATAGTCAAAATGTGTTTAATTTCAGTACAACCAGTAAATGGAATATATGATATGTTGTATGATGATGTTTTAATGGTAAATCAAGCAGATAGTATATTAAAAGGAGAATGGTTAGGTGAATATAATTGCTTAACACTAGTCAAAGGACCATTTACTCCTTTGTTTATAGCTTTTTTCAATATATTACATATTCCATTTTTAATGGCACAAGAAATTTTTTATGATATATCAATAATATTTTTACTATTAGTATTTAGAAAAAAAATAAAATCTCAATGGAAATTAATATTAATATACATAGTTTTATTATTTAATCCAATTACATTTTGTAATGAATTGGCAAGAGTATATAGAGATGGAATATATACATCTTTAATAGTATTTTTGATAGCATGTACTATAGGATTATTTTTAAATAGAAAAGAAAAAATGCAAAAAATAAGGGGATATCAAATAGGATTAGGTATAACATTATCAGCAATTATATTATGTAGAGAAGAAACTGTATGGATATTACCATATCTAATAGGAACAATATTAGTAAACATTATATATATCCTAAGAGATACAGAATTAAAAGAAAAAACAAAACGAATAATTACATATCTTATACCAGTAGCCATAATAACAATAAGTGTATTCACAGTAATTGGATTAAATTACAAATATTATGGAGTATTTCAATTAAATCAATATTGGGGAAAAGAATTTAAAGAAGCATATGGAGCATTGACAAGAATAATTCCAGAAAAACAAAAAAGGAAAGTACCTATAACAAGAGAAACATTAAAAAAAGCATATGAAGTAAGTCCTAAATTTGCAGAGTTAGAAGAATATTTAGAAGGAGAAGAAGGTAAAGAATGGGCAAAATGTGGAGATAGTAGTGGATATGAAATACAAGGTGGTTGGATACATTGGGCAATAATGAGAGCTGTAGAAAGCAAAGGATATTATAAAGATGCAGTAACAGCAAATAATTATTATGAAGAAGTTGCAAATGAAATAAACCAAGCATGTGATGAAGGAAAAATAAAAGCTTATCCAAATAAAATAATTAGTAATAAAATAAAATTTGATTTTGAAGATATAATAAAAACATTACAAAAAACACCAGTTACTATAAGTTATCAAGTAGAATATTATTTGATGTCAACAAGAGTTAGAATAGCTCCAATACCAGAAACAGAAGAAAAGCAAAAAATGCAAGAAAAATTTGAAAATGTTACAAGAGAAAAAGTAGTTGCACTAAATTCTTATGAGAAAGAAAATGAAAAATTACAACTAAAAATATTACAAAATATTCAAAAAATATATGAAACAATAAATCCAATAATATTTATAATATCTATTGTTTCAACAATTATATATATAATAATTAATTTAATATTTAAAAAATCTAAAGAAAATGTTTGGATATTATTAGGATTATGGGGATTATATTATTCAAGAATATTTATTATAACATTTACACACATGACAATGTACACAGAAGCAATGAATATATCATATTTAGCACCAACATATGTAATACAATTATTTGTATCTACAATATCTATAATATTTTTAATAGATATAATAAAAGAAAATAATAAAAAAATTCGAATAAAGTATTTACAAAAAAATAATAAGTGTATATAATATTTCTATATAGTATGCACAAGATAACATAATTAATAAAAATTGTGATGCTAAAGAAAAAGGAGGAGAAAAAACAAATGAAATTTACAAAAAAATTAAAAAAACAAAAAGGTATTACATTAATAGCACTAGTAATAACAATCATAGTACTATTAATACTAGCAGGTGTATCAATAGCAATGCTAACAGGAGAAAATGGAATATTAAATAAAGCAAATACGGCAAAAATAAAAAATGAACATGCACAAGTAAAAGAAGCAATGAGTTTAGCATATAGCGAATATCAGATAATAGTAATGGAAAAAAGGACAAGTAGTGTAGAAAAAACAGAAACAGTAAAATTAGCAAGTACAAAGAAGGTAACAATAAAAGGAGTAGAAGAAAATAAATTAGCAGAAACAGAAGAAGTGCCAAAAAGCTTTATGGAATTTGTAAAAGGAAAAAGGTATGTAAAAGATAACGGGGTAGTAGATGTAGAAGAACTATTAGGAAAGAAGCTATCAATAGGAAATGGAACAGGAGATACAGACATATATAAGCTAGAAGAAGATGAAAGTAAATATGTGTTAAAATACTATGGAAAAAACACATCAGAAGAATTAATATGGCAAGTAAATAAAGAAGGAAATTCTACTTCAACAGGAGATGAAGTAGATTGGGATACAATATTAGCAAATGCAGATCCAGAAAAAATAAAACAAGAGAGTGGACAAAAGACTAGCGAATTAGCGGGACTAGGTACAGATGGAAAACCAGTTAATATGGATTATTGGAATCCATCAAATGATGGTGATTCCTATAGTTTATCAGATAGTATATATGGAGGAAATACGTATTTGGGTGGAATAGAAAATGGTGAAATAAAAGGGAAAATACCAGAATATATATATGATGAAGAAGAAGGAAAATTTAAATCAGTAACTAATATAGCTGGCTTATTTAGTGAAAAAACTGAATTAATAAAAACACCTGAGATACCAAGTAACGTAACTAATATGAACAATACATTTTATCATTGTTTAAATTTAATTGAAGCACCAGTGATACCAAACAGTGTAACATATATGGACGGTACATTTTTTGGATGCACAAGTTTAATTGAAGCACCAGAAATACCAGATAGTGTAGAGGAGATGAATAGTACATTTTCTGAATGTACGAGTTTAATTGAAGCTCCAGTAATACCAAACGGTGTAACTAATATGTATAGTACATTTTTTAGATGTACAAGTTTAATTGAAGCACCAGAAATACCAGATAGTGTAGAGGAGATGAATAGTACATTTTCTGAATGTACGAGTTTAGTTGAAGCTCCAGTAATACCAAACGGTGTAACTAATATGTATAGTACATTTTCTGGATGTACAAGTTTAGCCAAAGCTCCAGAAATACCAAATAGTGTAACAGATATGGAATTTACATTTGCAGACTGTAGTAGTCTAACAGGAGATTTAATTATCAACGCTAATCCTACTAATTATGGGCATTGTCTAAGTAATGTAGCAACAAATCCAGGATGTAACTTAGTTTTAAGTGGTGCATCTACAAAGTTACAAGAAATCTATAACACGAAATCAGAAAATTCAAATATAACAATAGGAAATCAAGAGATTATAATGTAGCATGTTAAAAATTATATAATTAATAAAATGAAAATAAGTGAAAAATCTAGGGAAAAAGAAATTCTTTTTCTCTAGATTTTATAAATAGCTTTAGCATAAATTTTAGTAGCTAAAATCAAATTATCAATAGATATAAATTCATCAGTTTTATGACACATATCTTCTTGGTTAGGTAAATTAGCTCCAAAAGAAATAAGATTTTTAAAAGCACGGGCGTATGTTGCACCGCCAATAGCTAAAGGCTCTAAATTTGAATTAGTTGTTTCATTAAAAATATCGCATAATGTTTTAACTAAATAAGAATTTTTAGGTACATATAAAGGTTCTTTTTTATCTTTTATAATAAGTTCAATATTTTCATAGGAAGAGAGTTGATTTTTGAAAATTTTTTCAATATCTGTAAGATCAGTTTTTATTGGAACTCTTAAATTCATTCCAATACTTAAAATATTATTATCAAATATAAACTTTCCTACATTTAAAGTTAAATTTCCAGATTCATCTTCACAAGCAATATCTAAATCTTGACCATTATATTGAGTATTTATATATTTATTGAAAAAGTCAAAAATAGGAATATTTGTATTATAAGTTTTAAAAATTTCATCTAAAATAATAATAAGTCTAGAAATTGAATTTATACCTAAATCAGGATGTGCGGCATGTGCTTGAACACCATGAGATGTAAGTTTTATTTTTTGGTCATCAATTTTATAAATATCAATCTCATAATTATGCTCAGAAATAATTTTCTTTAAATTGTTAATGATGTTTTTAGAAGAAATATTTTTATTATTAATTTTTAAAATACAACTACAAATTTTAGGAACAACATTTATAGCATTATTATTACAATCAATATTTTCTAATAGAATATCTTCACTTTTAAATTTTGAGTAATCCATATTTAAATAAGGAGAAATAATTCCTTTTTCAGCATATATACATGGAAAATCAGCATCAGGACTAAAACCAATGGTTGGCAATTCTTCATGCTCTTTATAATATTTAATACATTTCCAATCATTTTCTTCATTTAAACCTAAAATCAAACGAACTCTTTTATCTATTTTACAATTATCCATAACAGCTTTCATAGCGTATAAAGAGGCAATAACAGGACCTTTATCATCAATAGCACCTCTACCAAAGATTTTATTATCTGAAATATTTCCACTAAAAGGAGGGAAAGTCCAATTATCTCCTTCTGGAACAACATCTAAATGCCCAACTATACCAACGAGTTTTTCTCCTTCGCCAAATTCAATATATCCACAGTAGCCATCAAGATTTTTAGTTTTAAATCCTAGCTTTTTTCCTAAATTTAATACATATTCCAAAGCCTTATTAACATTTTCTCCAAATGGATATAGAGGGTTTTCAGATTTTGAATAAACACTTGGAATTTGTATTAATTTTTGAGTTTCTGAAATTATTTCATCTTTTAAATTATCAATGTATTTATCAAACATATTATCAAATCCTTTCATTTTTAATATATATATTCAATTATATAAATAATTATACTATTTTGCAAATAGAGGTAGGGGACGTTCCTTCAATCCCCTTGTTCCCTAATTTTGGGGATTGAAGGAACGTCCCCTAGTTGTAAAAAAAAAATATATATGATAATATACAGTTATAAAAAAAGATAAAAAAGTTTATAGGTGAAATCTTATTTAAAAACCTAAATTTATTATATAGGAGTTCTAATAAATGAAAATTGATAATATCAAGGAATTAGAAAATAAAGCAGTTGAAGTGAGAAAAGGAATTATAGAGGCTGTATATTCAGGAAAGTCTGGACACCCAGGAGGTTCACTTTCAATAGCTGATATTTTAACTGTATTATATTTTAACGAGATGAATATTGATGAAAAAAATCCAAAATGGGAAGATAGAGACAGATTAGTTTTATCAAAAGGACATTGTTCACCAGCATTATATAGTTGTTTAGCAAATAGAGGATTTTTTAAAGTTGAGGAATTAAAAACATTTAGAAATATAAATAGCAATTTACAAGGACATCCAGATATGAATAAAGTACCTGGAGTAGATATGACAACAGGCTCATTAGGCCAAGGACTATCATGTGCTAATGGTATGGCAATAGCAGGAAAGATGAATAATAAAAACTATAGGGTATATTGCATATTAGGAGATGGAGAAATCGAGGAAGGACAAGTATGGGAGGCAGCAATGGCGTCTAACAAATATAAATTAGATAATTTATGTGTAATTGTAGATAATAATAATCTACAAATAGACGGAACAATTGAAGAGGTTATGAGTTCATATCCTATAGATGACAAGTTTAGAAGTTTTGGATTTGAAATAATAAAAATAAATGGTCATGATATAGATGAGATATTAAAAGCTTTTGAAGTTGCTAAAAATATAAAAGGAAAACCAACTTGTATTATAGCAAAAACTATAAAAGGTAAAGGAATATCATTTATGGAAAATCAAGTTGGATGGCATGGAAAAGCCCCAAATGAAGAACAATATAATTTAGCGATGAGAGAATTAAATAATAGAAAATAATAAAAAATGGATAAAATTAGTCCTAAGGAAGGAATGTGGTAAAATGAAGGATGAAAAGAAAGCAACACGCCAAAGTTATGGGGAAGCCTTATTAGAATTAGGAAAAAAGAATAAAGATATTGTGGTTTTAGATGCAGATTTAGCAGGAGCTACAAAAACAGAATTATTTGCAAAAGAATTCCCAGATAGATTTTTAGATATGGGGATAGCTGAAAGTAATATGATATCAACATCAGCAGGGTTAGCAACATGTGGAAAAATACCATATGCAAGCACATTTGCCGTATTTGCAGCAGGAAGAGCATATGACCAAATACGAACTAGTATATGTTATCCAAATTTAAATGTAAAAATATGTGCAACACATGCAGGGATAACAGTAGGAGAAGATGGTGCAACACATCAAATGATAGAAGATATTTCATTAATGAGAACATTACCAAATATGACAGTTATATCAACATCAGATGATGTACAAACAAAATGGGCAGTAGAGGAAATATCAAAAATAAATGGACCTGTGTATTTAAGATTGGCAAGATTAGCAACACCAATAATTTATGAAGAAAGTCAACAATTTGAAATAGGAAAAGCAGTTCAAATAGGTAATGGAACAGATGCAACAATTTTTGCAACAGGTGTAACAGTGCAAGAAGCATTAAAGGCAAAAAAAGAATTAGAAAAAAGAGGAATTAATATAAGAGTTATAGATATTCATACAATAAAACCAATAGATAAAGAAACAATCATAAGATGTGCAAAAGAAACTAATTTATTAATAAGTGTAGAAGACCATAATATTATAGGAGGACTAGGTTCAAGCATTGCAGAAGTTTTAACAGAAGAATATCCAAAGAAACTAATAAGATTAGGAATAAAAGATACTTTTGGAAAGTCTGGAAAAGCAGAAGATTTAATGCAATATTTTGGAATAACTGCTGAGAAAGTGTGCCAAGAGGGACGGGCTATTTTGGCAAAAAAATGTGAATTTTTTGTAAATTTTTTAAAATAAAGAAAAAAAGAGAAAAATGATAGAAAAAGCAAAAAAACCAATAATTTCTATCATTTTTTTGTTAAAAAACTATTGCAAAAAAAGAACTTTATTGTTATGATAAATAGGAATATAATGTAATGTGTAGAATAGTGTAAATAAGGAGATAGAAATGATAGAGTTTAGAAATGTTACAAAGACATATGAAACAGGAACAAAGGCAGTAAAAAATGCTAATTTTGTAGTAAACAAAGGAGAATTTGCATTTTTAGTAGGATCATCAGGAAGTGGAAAATCAACTTTAATAAAATTAATTCTAAAAGAAGAAGAGCCAACATCAGGACATATCATAATAAATGGTAAAGATACAACATTTTTAAAACCTAATAGAGTTCCATATCTAAGAAGAAGTATGGGAGTGGTTTTTCAAGACTTTAGATTATTACCAGATAAAACAGTATATGATAATGTTGCATATGCCATGTATATTGTAAGAGCTACACCTAGACATATAAGAAGACAAGTTCCAATGGTTCTTTCATTAGTTGGATTAAGTGGTAAAGCAAAAATGTATCCAAATGAGCTATCAGGAGGAGAGCAACAAAGGGTGGCACTAGCAAGGGCCTTAGTTAATAATCCATCTATGTTAATAGCTGATGAACCAACTGGAAACTTAGACCCAGATACAGCTTGGGATATAATGAATTTATTAAATGAAATAAATATGAGAGGAACAACAGTTGTTGTTGCAACACATGCTAAAGATATAGTTGATAAAATGAAAAAAAGAGTTATTCAGATAAATAAAGGCGAAATAGTAAGAGATGATAAAAAAGGTGGGTATGATAGTGAAATATAATATATTTGGATATTTAATAGGTGAAGGATTTAGCAATGTATTTAAAAACAAAAAATCTACTGGGGCTTCTCTTATGATAATGTGTGCTACTATGATAATATTTGGAATATTCCTAATTTTAGGTGAAAATATAAATCATATAGTACAAGAAGTAGAATCAATACAAGGACTAGAAGTTTTTATAAAAGACGAAGCAACAGAAGAGCAAGTAAAAAAATTAGAAGAAGATATAAGAGCAATAGATGGTGTTAGTACAATAACATATAAATCAAAAGAACAAGCTCTTGACCAAATGAAAGAAAGATTTGAAGATAAGCAATATTTATTAGAAGGGTATGAAGAAAATAATATATTCCCAGCTTCTTATGTTGTTAATCTATCAGATTTAGAAAAAAGTAAAGATATAAAAACTCAAATAGAAACATTTGAGGGAGTAAAAAAAGTTCAAAGTAAGGATGAAACTGTAACGACATTAGTAAATTTGGCTAATGGAATTAAAGTTGTAACAGGTGTAATACTTATTTTATTAGTTATAATATCAATATTTATAATTTCAAATACAATAAAACTTACTGTACATGCAAGAAGAAAAGAAATATCAATAATGAAATATGTAGGTGCAACAAATGGATTTATAAGATGGCCATTTATAGTAGAAGGTATGATAATAGGAGTATTGGCAAGTGTCATATCAATTATTATAGTAGGTATTTCATATAGTTATATAGCTGAAAGTCTTGTAAATTCTGAATTTTTACAAACTATAAATATGAGCTTAGTTACTTTTGGAGACATGTTTAACTCAATAATATTTGTTTACATGTTATTAGGAATAGGAATAGGAGCTCTAGGAAGTATAATCTCAATGAGAAAATATTTAAAAGTATAAAGGAGAAAACATGCGTAAAATTTTATGTATTGTTTTAGCTTTTGTAATATGTAGTTTCAGTTTTTTTTCAGTAGTAAAAGCAGAAGAAATTGATGATTTACAAACTCAACAACAAGAGTTGCAAAATCAATTAGATAATGCAAATGGTGAGCTAGAGGGTGTGCAAAATGAGTTGTCAGAAAACTTACAGCAAGTACAAAAGCTAGACGAAAAAATAAATAGTTCACAAACTGAATTAGAAGAATTAAATACTAAAATAACTGAATTGCAAAGTTCAATAGATGAAGTTGAAAAAAAATTAGCAGTTGCAGAAGAAAAATATTATAAACAAAAAGATATAGCAGAACAAAGATTAGTTGCAATATATGAAGAAGGAGAAACACAATATTTAGATGTTGTTTTAACTTCAAGAAGTATATCTGATTTTTTATCAAATTATTTTTTAGTTACAGAGCTTGCAACATATGATTCTGAAATATTAGAAGATTTAGAAAAACAAAAGAAAGAAATAGAAACAGATAAAAAGAAGTTAGATACTTCAAAACAAGAATTAGCTACAATAAAAACAAATCAAACTAAAACAGCAACTATACTAGAAAATACAAAAACTGTAAGAGAAAATTTTATTGCTAAATTAACAGAAGAAGAAAAAAAGATACAAACTGATATAGATGAATATACAAGAAGGTTTGAAGAAGTAAATGCGGAAATTTTGCAATTAGCATTACAAGGAATAGATACAAAATATATAGGAGGAGTGTTGGCATGGCCAGTTCCAGGATATACCAGAATTAGTTCAAAATATGGAATGAGGACACACCCTATAACAGGAGTATATAAATTACATACAGGAGTTGACATTAGTGCTCCAATGGGAGCAAACTTCATAGCAGCAAATGATGGAATTGTAACTAAAGCTGGTATGAATAGTGCATATGGAAATATGGTTATAATTGACCATGGAGGAGGAATCTCTACATTATATGCACATGGTTCAGAAATACTAGTACATGTAGGACAAACAGTAAAAAAAGGTGAATCTGTACTAAAAGTGGGGTCAACTGGATATTCAACAGGACCACATGCACATTTTGAAGTTAGAATAAATGGGGTTGTAACAGACCCAATGCCATATATAACAACTGGACTAGTACCAGAAAGTCAAAATCAAGATACATCTAATGAAAATACAAATACATCAGAAGAAAATACAAATGAACAACAAAATACTACAGCTGAATAAAACATAAATTACTGTAGAAAACGGAGGTTTTTATGAAAAAAGTAAGTCTCAAAATATTTGTAATAATAGTTATAATGATTATTGTAGCAATACAAACTAGTTTAACATATGCAGTTTCGCAAAAAGATATAGACGCAATAGACAATCAAATAGAAGAGAAAAAAGAGGAATTAAATAATATACAAAATGAAAAATCAGAGACTATGAAACAAGTAGAAGAATTGACAAATAAAATAAATGATTATCAGGCACAAATTGATGAAATAGACGGAAAAATAACAGATTTAAACAATCAAATACAAGAATCAGAAGAAAAAATAAAAAAAGCACAAGAAGATTATGACAAGCAAGAAGAATTATTAGAAGCAAGGCTAGTAGCAAATTATGAAGCAGGAGAAACATCATTTTTAGATGTATTATTGTCTTCTGACAGTATTACTGACTTGATTTCGAATTATTATTTAGTAACAGAAATAGCAACAAATGACGCAGAACTTTTAGAAAAAATTCAAAAAGAAAAAGAAGAGATTGAAAAAGCAAAACAAGAACTAGAAAAAAGCAAAAAAGAATTAGATACATCAAAAGCAGAAAAGCAAAGTGTTGCAACACAATTGCAAAGTTCAAAATCTGAAAAAGATACATATGTGGCACAATTATCAGAAAGTGAAAAACAAACACAAAATGAGATAGAAGAATTTGAAGCAGACAAGGCGTCAATTAGAAAGCAAATTCAAGAACAAGCTAAAAAATATAATTCACAAAATTCATCAGGTGGAAGTAGTTCAAAACCATCATCACCAAGTGCAAGTGGATTTATAAGACCAGTTTCAGGGTATAGCATAACATGTGGATGGTATGGATATTCAGGCCATACAGGTGCAGACTATAGTGGTTCAGGAATATACGGAAAACCAGTACTAGCAGCTAAAGCAGGAGTTGTTTATGTATCAACAACTTTAACAGGAGGCATACCTAATTATGGTTCAGATGGTAACTATGTAGGATCTTATAGAAGTTATGGAGAATATATAATAATAGATCATCAAGATGGAACAATGACATTATATGCACATGGAAAACCTGGTTCAAGACTAGTATCATCAGGACAACATGTTTCACAGGGACAACAAATAATGAGTGTAGGTAACACAGGAAATGTAAGCCCAAGACCAAGTCCATCTAGTCCACTTAATGGAGCACATCTTCATGTAGAAGTTTGGGTAAATGGTACACCAGTAAATCCAGCAAATTATTTACCATAATATAAATGTTATTAATTAAATTTATATAAATTAATAATGGAGGGAACTTATGAAAAAATATATGTTTAAGCTAATAGGGATATTTACTATATTAATAATTTTAATTCAGGTAAATTTTTCTATAGCAGCAACTACAACACAACTTAATAATGAAAAAGAACAAAATCAGCAACAAATAGAAGAAAAAAATCAGCAAAAAGAAGAAATACAAGCCGAAAAAAGTGAGACAGTAAAAGAAATAGAGCAAATTACTTCACAGATTCAAGATTATGAAAATCAAATAAATGAACTAAATACAAAAATAACAGATTTAAATAATCAAATACAAGAATCAGAAGAAAAATTAAATAAAGCACAAGAAGACTATACTAAACAAGAAGAACTTTTAGAAGCAAGATTAGTAGCAAATTATGAAGCAGGAGAAACATCATTTTTAGATGTATTATTATCTTCTGATAGTATTACTGACTTAATCTCAAATTATTACTTAGTAACAGAAATAGCAACAAATGATGCAGAGCTTTTAGATAATATTCAAAAAGAAAAAGAAGAAATAGAAGCGATGAAAACTAATTTAGAAGCTAGTAAAAAAGAGTTAGATACATCAAAAGCACAAAAACAAAGTGTTTCAACACAATTACAAAGTTCAAAATCAGAAAAAGATCAATATGTTACTAAACTAACAGCAGATGAGAAAGCAATTCAAAGCCAAATAGATGAACTAACTGAAGCAAATAAATCAATTGATGCTGAAATAAAACAAAAAGAAGCAGAAATGAGAAGAAAATTAGAAGAATACAAAAAGCAACAACAACAAAATAATTCTTCAAATTCAAGTAGTTCGAATGGTGGAACTTCAACAGGTGGAGGAGCTGTAAGTTCATCAGGATTTATATATCCAGTACCAAGTGGATACACAAGAATTACAACACAATTATATTACTCAAGTGGACAATATCATGGAGCAGTTGACTTTGGTTCAGGAGGAATAAATGGACAACCAGTATATGCGGTAGCAGATGGAATTGTATATACAGCTAAAGCTTTAACAACCAGTTATGGAAATTATGTAATTATATTACATGATAATGGACTATATACATTATATGCACATGGACAAGCAGGATCTATAAGAGTTTCAGAAGGGCAACGTGTAAAACAAGGTCAACAAATAATGAATGTTGGAAGTACGGGAAACTCATCAGGACCACATCTACACTTTGAAGTAAGAGTAAGTCCAGGAACATATGATTGTAGAAGAAACCCTATGAATTATTTACCATAGTAATAATAAATAGAAAATATACATATATATATGTATGGGCGGAAGGCTTTCCGCCCGTTCATATTAAATAAATTAGATTTAGGTAAGTTTGTTATGTTATAGAAAAAGTTAAGGTTTTCCTATAACAACAATAGAAAGGAATTCAATTAATTATGGAAGAAAATAAAAAAACAAAAATCTATAAAATAATAATGTTAGTCATATTAGTAGCCTTTATAACTTTTTTGATAACATCAATAGGTTTTTATCAATATTTTACAAATGGAAACAATGTTAATTTATTGATAAATTCATCATCTGAAAATAGTAGTATAGAAGATGAATTAAAAAAGTATAGAACATTAATAGATAAATATTATTTAGGCGAAGTAAAAGAAGAAGAATTAAAAGAAGGAGCAATAGCAGGATACATAGAAGGTCTAGGAGATAAATATACTGAATATATTTCTAAAGATGATATGGAAGAATATATGCAAGACACAATGGGAAATTTTGTAGGAATAGGAATATATATGGTAAATGACACAGAAACAAACAAAATTATGGTATTATCTCCAATAAAAGGAAGTCCAGCAGAAAAAGCTGGAATATTACCAGGTGATTATATATTAAAAATAAATGGGGAAAGCTATACAGGAGAAGACAATTCTATAGCAGCTACTAAGATAAAAGGAGAAGAAGGAACTACAGTTAAATTAGAAATTTTGAGAGGAACTGAAACTTTAAATTTTGAAATAAAAAGAGAAAATATAATAGTAAATCCAGTAGAAGGAAAAGTATTAGAAAATAATATAGGATATATTGAATTTACATCTTTTGACGAAAATACAGCAGAAGAATTTAAAAATAAATTTGAAGAATTGCAAAAAAGTAATATAAAATCATTAATAATTGACTTAAGAAATAATGGTGGAGGACTTGTAGATCAAGCATTAGAAATAGCAGGTTATATAGCTGACAAAGGATCAGTATTATTATATGAAGTAGATAAAAACGATAAAGAAGAAATAAAAAAATCTGATAGTGATCCAATTATAAATATGCCAATAGTAATACTTGTAAATGAAAATACAGCAAGTTCATCAGAAATATTAGCAGGAGCATTAAAAGATTTAGGAAAAGCAAAAATAGTAGGTACAAAAACATATGGAAAAGGTGTAATACAAGAATTATTAACATTATCAGATGGTAGTGGATTAAAAATTACATCACAAAAATACTTAACACCAAATAAAACAGAGATTAATAATGTTGGAATAGAACCAAATGAAACAGTAGAATTGCCAGACACAGTAGAAAATATATTAAATGTGGATGAAAAAGATGATACACAACTACAAAAAGCTATTGAGATGTTGAAATAAATTTTATATTATAGAAATATAATTATAGTAAACTAAAAAATATGATAATATAAAATTATATAGTTTAGTGTAGAGTATTAGAAGGGAATGATTGAATAATGAATTTAGCAAATAAACTAACCATATTCAGAATAATACTAGTACCACTAATGGTAATAATACCGTTTTTTAGTATAGAAGGTAGATTTTTGGGAATACCAATAGAATATATAATTATAGATATAATATTTATAATAGCATCAATAACAGATAAATTAGATGGATATATAGCAAGATCAAAAAATCAAGTAACTACATTTGGTAAATTCTTAGATCCACTAGCAGACAAAATACTAGTATTAACAGCAATGATAATGTTAGTTGAAATGGCAAAATTACCAGCTTGGATACCAATTATTGTACTAGCAAGAGAATTTATGGTATCAGGATATAGACTAATTGCAGTAGAAAAAGGTGGAAAAGTAATATCAGCTTCAAAATGGGGAAAACTAAAAACAGTAACACAAATGATTGCAATAATTTTAGCATTTTTAGATTTAAATGCTTTTGGAGATTGCTTTACAGGAACATTGCAAGGTGGAGACTTAGTATTAAACTTTATAGTAACATTAATGATGATTATTCAAGTTATAGCAACGATATTTTCTGGAATAGATTATATGAAGAATTCCAAAGAATTATTAAAATAAAATCAAATTTGTATTGACAAATTTGATTTTGTGCCGTAATATATATAAGTATTTTTAAAAAGAATTAAGGAGGAGACACAAGATGGAAGAAAAGGAAGTAATATTAACACAAGAAGGATATAATAATCTTGAAAATGAATTAAATTTTTTAAAAACAGAAAAAAGAGCTGAAATAGCTGATAGAATAAAAGTAGCATTAGGATTTGGAGATTTATCAGAAAATTCTGAATATGATGAAGCAAAAACAGCACAGGCAGAAAATGAAGTAAAAATAGTAGAATTAGAAAACAAATTAAGAAATGCTAAAATAATAAATGAAAAAGAAATAGACACAGAAACAGTACAAATAGGTAATACAGTAAAAGTTTTAGATATGGAATTTGACGAAAAAATAGATTACACAATAGTTGGATCTACAGAGGTAAGCTTAGCAGAAAATAAAATATCAAATGAATCACCTTTAGGAAAAGCTTTACTTGGAGCAAAGAAAAATAATGTTGTTGAAGTAAAAGCACCAGCGGGAATAATGAAATACAAAATCTTATCAATCAAAAAATAATCATTAAAAAGTGACTTTTTATAATTTTAAATGTTACAATCCACGGTTATATAGAACATGGTACATCTATATAACCGTGGATTGTAACATTTAAAATCAAAATTTTCTATAAAAATATTGACATAATAGTGAATAAAATATACAATGTTAATGATAATTAAAACATAAATTATGTAAATAAAAGCACAGCAAAAATCATAAAAAGATTGATTAAAAAAATTTGTTTATATATAATTTATGAAAATAAAACAAAAGAAAGGTGATGTAAATGAAAAAAGGAAAAGAATTAAAAAATGGAGGTATAACATTAATAGCTCTTGTTATTACAATAATTGTACTGTTAATACTAGCAGGAGTATCAATAGCAATGTTAACAGGAGAAAATGGAGTTCTAACAAAGGCAAGTAGAGCAAAAACTCAGACAGAGCATGCAGAAGTAGTAGAAGCAATGAAATTAGCATATAACGAGTATCAAATAATGGTGCGAGAAAAAAGAACAAGTTCAGTTGAAGAACAAGAAGGAGTAAAGATAGCAAGTACACAAAAAGTTGTAATAAAAGGAAATGAAGAAAATAAGCTAGCAGAACCAGAAACAACTGCAAATAATTTTATGGAATATGTACAACTTAAAGGATATGTTGAACCAGATGGAAAAGTAGTTATACAAAACTTATTAGGAAAAAAATTATCAATTGGAAATGGAACAGATGATACAGATGTATATATGTTTTTAGAAGAAGATGACTCATATGTATTAAAATATACAGGAAAAACTTTAGAAGAAAAAGAAATTTTATGGCAAGTAGCTATAGAAGGAACAGCAATAGAAGATGGAAACTTAGGAAAGTTAATTGACGTTGTGAATGTTGGAGATTACGTGAACTATAGTTCTACATATTCAAATGTAGATGAGGTTACATCAGGATTAGGAACTGGATGGAGAGTTGCATATAAAGATACTTCATCAGGAATAGTAACATTAGTATCAGAAGGAGTACCAATAAGTGTAGAACTAAAATCACCAGCAGGTAACAGTTCTAATATGGATCCAATTAATTTTGATGACATAAATATAAATCAATTTTTTGATAATACTGTAGCTAATGATGTTGATTTTATGAATTTGTTGGATGATGTTATATTATTATGTAATCAGGCATCTTATACCATGAAGCATAATGAAGTTGTAGAATGGGCTTCTGCTGAAAGTTATACAATTAATAATGACAATTTAAATATTGTAAATATCGGAACTAAATATGTGTTAAACACAATGGGTTCAAATGAATATGGAGGTGGCAGATATTTCATACAAGATGGTTATGATTATATAGTAACTTACGAGCCTTCTAGAGATGGTAGTAATCTGGGGGTTAGAATAGTAGTAAAATTGAAACCAAATTTGAAATATTATGGAGGAAATGGAGACCAATCAAATCCATACCAAATATATCAATAATAAAATAACGGAGAAAAAATGATAAAAATATTTAATAAATATAGGCTAGTTATAATTTTATTATTATTATTAATACTAAAAATAATAATAGTACAAGTACAACCAACAAATGCAAAATATAGTATGATATATGATGACCAGCTAATGATAGAACAAGCAAATAGTATTATTTCTGGTGAATGGCTGGGAGAATATAATTCAAAAACATTAACCAAAGGTGTATTTACGCCTTTGGTTATGGCGTTAATATATATATTAAATATACCATTTTTAATTGGAAAAGAAATATTTTATGGCTGGGCATGTATAATATTTATATTAGTAATAAGGAAAAAAATCAAAAGTGAAATAGCATTAGTATTTATATATGCTATAATATTACTAAATCCAGTAGAATACTCATCACAATTATGTAGGGCATATAGAGATGGTATATATATGTCATTAATACTTTTATTAACATCATTTCTTATAGGAATTTTCTTAAATAGAAAAGAAAGTATAAAAAGACAAATTAAATACTTTATAGGATTAGGAATAACATTTAGTGCTACATATCTTTGTAGAGAAGAAACAATATGGTTATTACCATTTATTTTAGTAATTACAATAGCAACTATAATACCAAATTATTTAAATAAAAAAATATTGTTATATATTATTCCAATAATGATAACAATAATATCGGTCAATATAATATGTGTGTTAAATTATAAATATTATGGAATATATACATTAAATCAATACTGGGGAAATGCATTTACATCAGCATATGGAGCACTATTAAGAGTTAAGCCAGAAGAAGAAAAGCAAAGAGTACCAATTACAAGAGAAACAATGAATAGATTATATGAATTAAGTCCAAAATTTGCTGAATTAAAAGACTTTTTAGAAGGAGAAGAAGGGGATAATTGGCGAAACATAGGAATAACAATAGAAGGAGAATTAACAGGAGCATATGTTCAATGGGCACTTATGGACGCAGTAGAAAGTTTAGGATACTATGAAAATGCTTCAAAAGCAGAACAATATTATACAGATTTAGAAAAAGAAATAAACCAATTATGTGATGAAGGATTAATAGAGAGTAGAACAGGAAAAATACAAAGCAATTCTTATAATTTTGGATTAGATGAAATAATAACAAGTATTACAAAAATGCCAGAAATCATCCAATATCAATATTCATTAGAAGATGTAACAATGATGGTGGGAAATTCATCAGGAATAATAGGGATGGATTTAAGCAATGAAAAAGAAATGTTTGAAAAAATTACAAGACAACCAATAGTAACAATAGGACATTATTTGAAAAATAACAATAATATGAAAATAGAATTAATCAAAATAATAAAAAAAGCATATGAATTTATAAACCCATATTTATTTTATATATCAATTCTATTAATGATAGTATTTATATTAGTAAATATAAAAAAATTAAAAGATATTTATGAAGAATTAGTTATATTAATAACATTAGCTGTTATATATTTAAGTCGAATTTTTATAATTACTTTTACAAAAGAAATAATGTTTGAAGAAGCATTAAATACTTCGTATTTAGCTTGTATATATGAGATACAATATCTATTTGGTGTAATTTTAATAGTATTTTTAGTAAAAAATTTTAGGAGAAAATATAATGAGAGAAAAAGTAGAATTAACAATACTAATCCCAGCATTAAATGAAGAAAAAACAATAGAAATAGTAATAAAAAAAGCACAGAAATGGTTAGAAAAAAATGATAACATAAAAGGAGAAATTTTAATCTCAAATAATAATAGTACAGACAAGACAAAAGAAATAGCAATAAAAAATAATGTCAGAGTAATAGATGTAGAAAAAAGAGGATATGGAAACGCATTAAAAGAAGGAATAAAAAATGCTAATGGAAAATATATAATAATGGGAGACGCAGACGACAGTTATAATTTTTTAGAAATAGATGAATTTTATAAAGAACTAAAAAATGGAAATGATTTAGTAATAGGAAATAGATTTAACAACATACAAAAAGGTGCGATGAAATGGTCACATAGATATATAGGAACACCATTGTTAAGTTACATAATATCGAAAAAGTGTAAAATAAAAATAAAAGATATAAATTGTGGTTTAAGAGGTATGGACAAAGAAAAAATATTAGGAATAGACTTACAAGGGGAAGGAATGGAATTTGCAAGTGAAATGGTAATAAAAGCTAAAAAAAATAACCTGAAAATAAAAGAAATACCAATAAACTTTTATAAAGATAAAAGAGGATATAAATCACATTTAAATACAATAAGAGATGGAATTAAACATCTAAGAATAATTTTAAAACAAGTAGAAAAATAGGATTTTATAATATTACAAATATGGGGCATATAAGTAATTTATCATAAATGATAAGTTTTAGTATGCCCCTTTTATTTTGTTATTTTTATATTAAGAACAAGTATATTGGAAAATTTGTATAAACTTTCTAAATATATTCATTATAATTTAAAAAATTAAGAACAACTGCTTTCCAAAGCAAGTTTTATCATATTATTTAAACCTTGTTCTCTTTCTTCTGGAGTAGCAACTTCTTTAATATATTTTGAGTCAACAACACTCATTAAACAACTAGCTTTTTTATTTAACATTTTAGCTATATAAAACAAAGCAAATGCTTCCATTTCAGCAGAAACGGGATTAAAATTCTCAGGTAATCTTTTTAGAAATTCGTTAACATCAGTCATATATATATCAAAACAATCAGTTGTAACAGTGTTACCTTTTATAATATTAATATTATTTTTTTCAGCTGTTTTTTCTATTATATCATTTAACTCATAATTAGCCTCAACAATGTGGCAATCATCATTATTTAAAGTTAAAGCAAAATTACTTTCAGAAAAAACTTTTTCTGATAAAATAATATCAAAAAGTTTTAGCTCAGGTTTATAACCTCCGCAAGATCCAATTCTTATAATATTTTGAACATTATAAAACTTATATAATTCATAACAGTAAATACCGATACTTGGTATTCCCATTCCATGAGCCATTACAGATATTGTTTTGCCTTTATAAGTTCCAGTATATGCATACATTCCTCTTACTTTATTTACTAAACGAGCATTTTCTAAAAAATTTTCGGCTATATATTTAGCACGAAGAGGATCTCCTGGCATAATAACGGTTTCAGCTATTTCACCTAATTTAGCTTCATTATGTGGTGTTGGCATAAAAATTCCTCCTTTATATTAATATGATATTAGTATATCAATATTTGTTAAAAAAAACAAATTTTTTATCTCCACTTAAATATTTAGAAAAAAATTCAGAAAACACTTGATTTTTTAGTAAAACTTGGGTATAATATAAAAGTAAACAGAAAAAAGAACAGCAAGAGTGGGAACAAATCCCACTCTTAACTTATGGAAAAGGGGGTAAAAATTTGGCAAACATAGAAGAAAAGATAGAAAATCTAGTCAAAGAAAAAATAGAAAATATAGGATATGAACTATACGATGTAGAATATGTCAAAGAAGGAAAAAACTTCTTCTTAAGAATATTTATAGATAGTCCAAATGGAATAGACCTAAACGATTGTGAAACAGTAAATAACGAGATAACAGATATATTAGATGAAAAAGATTATATAAAAGAACAATATTTTCTAGAAGTTTCATCACCAGGAATAGAAAGAATATTAAGAAAAGATAAACATTTACAAGATAATATCGGAAAATTAATAAGTGTAAAATTATTTAGTAAAGACGATAATGGGAAAAAAGAATATCAAGCAACACTAGAAAACTTTGATAAAGAAAACATAGTTTTAGAAGGAAATGTGCAAATTCCAAGAAAAAATATAGCACAAATCAAAACAATATATAATTGGTAAAAGGAGGAATAAAAAATGAAAAAAGAAGCTATAGATAATAAAGAATTAATATTAGCTTTAGAAGATTTAGAAAAAGAGAAAGGGATAAAAAAGGAATATTTATTAGATTCAATAGAAACAGCATTAGTAACAGCATATAAAAGAAACTTTGATTCATTAGAAAATGTAAAAGTAGTTATGGATTCAAAAACAGGAGCAACACATGTATATTCATTGAAAGAAGTAGTAGAAAATCCAGAAAATCA
Source organism: uncultured Clostridia bacterium (assembly GCA_944386175.1). Lineage (GTDB taxonomy): Bacteria > Bacillota > Clostridia > TANB77 > CAG-508 > CAG-269. The sequence goes on along the minus strand of CALXAB010000011.1, from coordinate 2,240 downwards.
CAATACACAAATCAGCCTAAAAGAAGCACAAAAAATAAGTAAAGATTTTAAAGAAGGAGATACAGTAGAAACAGAAATAGTACCAAGAGATTTTGGAAGAATAGCTGCACAAACAGCAAAACAAGTAATAATACAGAAATTAAGAGAAGTAGAAAGAGAAATAGTTTTTAATGAATTTAATGATAGAAAAGGCGAAATAGTTTCAGGTATAATACAAAAAGCAGACAAAAATATAGTAGTAATGGATTTAGGAAGGCTAGAAGGAGTAATGCCAGCTAAAGAGCAAGTTCCAACAGAAAAATATAGAGTAAATGATAAAATAAAAGGATATGTTCTAGATGTAGAAAAAGGAGCTAAAGGTGCACCACAAGTAATAGTTTCTAGGAGTAATCCAGATTTTGTAAGAAAATTATTAGAATTTGAAATTCCAGAAATATATGAAGGAGTTATAGAAATAAAAAGCGTGTCAAGAGATCCAGGTTATAGAAGTAAAGTAGCAGTTTATTCACCAGATCCTAATATTGACCCAGTAGGTTCATGTGTAGGACAAAAAGGAGTAAGAATTCAAAATGTAATAAATGAGTTAAATGGTGAAAAAATAGATGTAATAGAATGGAATGAAGACCCAGCTATATATATATCAGCAGCATTATTGCCAGCACAAATATTAGCTGTAGATATAAATGAAGAAGAAAAATTCGCTCAGGTAATAGTACCAGATGATCAATTATCATTAGCAATAGGTAAATCAGGACAAAATGCAAGATTAGCTGCTAAGCTTACAAATTGGGAAAAAATTGATATAAAATCAGAAACACAATTTAGAAATATGTTAGCAGAAAAACAAGCAGAAGAAGAAATTCAAAAAAATAATGAAAATGAAGAAAGCCAAACAGAATAAAATACAATGAAGGACATACAATAAAAAGGAGGAGACAAGATGAAAAAGCAACCACAAAGAACATGTATGGGATGTAATGTAAAAAAAGATAAAAAAGATTTTATAAGAATAGTAAAAAATAAAGAAAATGAAATAAGCATTGATAAAACAGGCAAAAAAGAAGGAAGAGGCGCATACATATGTGATGACATAAATTGTTTGGAAAAGCTTATAAAATCTAAAAGATTGGAAAAAGTTTTTGATATGAAAATATCAGAAGAAATATATGAAAATTTAAGAGGTGTAATTCTTGATAAATAAAAAAATATTAGGTTTAATAGGATTATCAGCAAAAGCAGGTAAAATTAGTTTTGGTTCAGACAGTGTAGAAGACCAAATAAAAAAGAAAAAAGTAAAATTAGTAATTATGGCTGAAGATTCTTCAGAAAGAACAAAAGATAAATTTAAGAAATTAACTGAAAAAAATAATATACCATGTATTATAATTGGTGAAATAGAAGAATTGAGCAAAGCAATTGGAAAGTCAAATAAAGCTATTATTGGAATAAAAGATTTAAATTTATCTAAAGAAATTCAAAAAATAAATAATGGGGGTGAAGTTATTGGGTAAGATAAAAATACATGAAATAGCTAAAAAGCTAAACTTAACCAGTAAAGAAATATTAGAAATAGCAAAAAAATTAAATATTGAAGCAAAGAGTCATTTAAGTGGTGTAGAAAATGATGAGGCAGAAAAAATTGAAGCAGAAGTAATGAAAGTAAAAAAAGGAACAAGTGGAGAAAAAAAGGAAAATAAAAAGCAAGAAAATAAAAAAGAAGGTAAAAAAGAAGAAAAAGCGCCTGTTATTATAAGAAGAGAAGTTATAATTGCTAAAGAAGAAGTAGAAGAGAAAAAAGAAGAAAAGAAAAAAGAAAAAAGAGAAAATAATGTAGGTTTTATAGAGAGAAAACAAAATAAAGACTTTAATATAGTATATAGAAATAAGACTAATAAACCAATGACAGTTAGTGAGTTATTTGGTCTTAATAAAGATGAAAAAGAAACTAAAAAGGTAGAAGAAGTTAACAAAGAAGAGAAAAAAGAAGAAACTAAAATTGAAAAAGTAGAAGAAACAAAAGAAATAAAAGAAATGAAAGAAGAGCCAGTTAATAAAAAAATAGAAAAAAACGAAACCAGTAACTCTAAACCTATTCAACAAAATAATCCTCAAAACAGAAACTATAATAAAAACTATAAAGAAATGAATAATAACAGGAATAATAATCAAAATAGAAATAATCAAGGATATAGAAATAATAACCAAAACAGAAATAATCAAGGATATAATAATCAAAATAG
>CALXAB010000010.1 GCA_944386175.1 uncultured Clostridia bacterium | reverse complement strand
ATTATCCCGAATTTTAGGGATTAAAGGAACGTCCCCTGGTTGTCAAAATAGCCCGTCCCCTTTGGCACTAATTTTCGAGATTGAAGGAACGTCCCCTAAAAAGGAGAAAAAATGAATGGAATTATATTAATAAATAAAACCCAAAATCTGACTTCACATGATATTGTATATAAAGTTAAAAAAATAGTAAAAGAAAAAGTAGGACATGCAGGAACTCTAGATCCTATGGCAACAGGCGTATTGCCTATATTAATTGGAAAAGGAACTTTATGCTCAAAATATTTAATTAATCATGATAAAATATATGAAACAACTATACAGCTAGGAAAGAAGACCGATACAGCAGATAGTGAAGGAATGGTTATAGAAGAAAAGGAAGTAAAAAAAGATAATTTACAAGAAGGAAATATACAAAAAATACTAAATACTTTTATAGGAAAACAAGAACAAATTCCTCCAATGTATTCAGCAATAAAAGTTAATGGAAAAAAGTTATATGAATATGCAAGAAAAGGTGAAAAAATAGAAATAAAACCAAGAAATATTGAAATATATGCTTTAGATTTATTAAATATTGATAAAGATAAAAAACAAATAACTTTAAAAATCAGTTGTTCTAAAGGTACATATATCAGGAGTTTATGTGAAGATATAGCAAAATCATTGGATACAGTTGGATATATGATTAAGCTAAATAGAATTAAAGTTGATAAGTTTGACATTGAAAAATCAATAACTCTAAAAGAAATTGAAAATAGCAATAATAGTTATGAATCTATAAATAAACATTTAATAACAATTGAAGAATTATTTAACAAAAATGAAGAATTAATATTAGATAACAAGAGACTATTAATGTTTTTAAATGGTGTTAAATTAAAAATTAACAAAAAAGATGGAGTTTATAGAATATATGTGAACAACTTAAATAAAGAACTTAGAGACATAGAATTTATAGGTATAGGAGTTGTGTCTGATGGATTTTTAAAAAGAGATATAATAATAAAGGAATTATCAAAATAAAATTGAATTGAATTTTTGAATCACATTTGAATTATAAATATAGTTACAATATAAAACGAGATTCTAACTTAAACTATTATGTAATATTTTATTTGTTAAATATTATATAGTTTAATTTGTTAGAGTCTTTTTATTTTATTATACAATAAGGAAGTAATTCTTTTTTTGTGGTATAGGAAAAATCACTTTTTCCTATACCACAAAAAACAATATTGCACAGAAAAATTGCTATGCAATTTTTCGCGTCGACAAATCTTTACGCTTCTTCGAGAACTTAAATATATAGAGTTAAATTAGAAAAGTAGAGAAAAGTTCTCGCGAAGCGAGATTTGTCCAAAATAAAAATTGTATAAAAATTCATATATAAAAAATTCTTGAATATAATTAAACAAATAATCTAATTAGGAGGGATTATATGTTTTTTATCCAAGAAAATGACAAGCCTAACAAGTTATCAAAAATGTTTAGTATTTTAAAATTAGAGCAAGACAAGATAATATTACCAATTAATGAAGAAAAATTAGAGATAAAAAAAGCAAACAAATTAGCAATAAAAACTAAAAAAATTTTAGACATAGCAAATTGTAACAAAATAATTCTAAGTAAAAAAATAAAAGACCAACCATTATATATTAATTATTTAAATTCGTATAATATAGAAATAGTAGACGGGAAGTGGCTTTTTGAAGTTTTATCACATAAAATAATTGAATACATATTAAAAGTAAAAAAAATAAAAAAAGAAGATGTTTCGATATCAATTTTGATAAATAAAATAACAGAAACAAGTTTATATAATATAAGAAAAATTGCTAAAAGCTACAAAAGAGTAAATATTGTAACAAACCATATAGAACTATTTAAAAAAATGGAAAAACAAATACTAGATGAAGATGGTATAATGATAACAATAACAAACAATAAACGAAAAAGTCTATCAAAATCCAATATTATATTAAATATAGATTTTCCACAAGAACTAATCAATCAATATAATATTTATGAAGAAGCTATAATAGTCAATATACAAGGAAATATAAAAATTAAAAAGAAAAGATTTAATGGAATTTGCATAAATGATTATGAAATACAAGTTTTAAATGATGAAGAATTTGATTATGATAAAGAGATAAGGTATAATAAAAAAGACATATATGAAGCAAATATTTACAAAAAGCAACCTATGGAAAATATTATGAGAAAAATAGAAAGAGACAAAGTAAGAATTGTAAATTTATTTGGAAAGAATACTACAATATAAGAATTTGTAGTTTGAACTAAGTGGAAGAACATTTAAAAATGTATAATTTATTAAAATTATATTAAACTCTTTTCTTTTTTGTGAAAATATAATATAATAAGGGTGTTAAAAAATTGGCAAGGAGGTACATAAAATGCCAAGTTATAGTAGTAATGAAAGAAATAGAAAAGGAAGTAGTAATAAAAAAAGGACTAAAAGTGCAAAACCAACCAAAAGACGTAGAGTTTCAAATATAGATGACGAAGATAGAAAACCCAAAGCATTAAGTGGAAACAATACAACAAATAAAAAAGTTCCACCAAAAGCAAGCCAAAAAAGGAAAAAGAATGGAAAACAAAAATTTTCTGATAAACATCCTAAATTAATGATATTTATAAAGATAATGATAATATTATTTTTATTAATGTGTGTAATAGGGGCAGGAATTGTAGCAGGAATGTTTTTTGGACTATTTGGAGATGATTTTGAGATAACAAAAGAAGAACTTCAAATAGGTGTATCAAATTCAGTAATAGTAGATCAAAATGGTGGAGTAATTGCTAATTTAAGTGGTGATGAAAAACGTAAAATAATATCTATTGAAGATATGGCAGAATATTTGCCAAAAGCATATGTTGCAATAGAAGACGAAAGATTTTATGATCATAGTGGAGTTGATTTTAAAAGAACAGCAGGAGCGATATTAAATACTGTATTCAAAGGTAGTTCAAGCTATGGAGGAAGTACAATTACTCAACAATTAGTAAAAAATATAACAAAAGATGACGAAGCATCAGGATTAGCAGGAATACTAAGAAAAGTAAAAGAATGGGCAAAAGCATATCAAGTAGAAAGAATGATATCAAAAGAACAAATTCTAGAACTATATTTAAATATATTATTTGTTGGTGGAGAAGGAAACCTACATGGAGTTGAGCTTGGAGCAGAATATTATTTTAACAAAAGTGCTAAAGATTTAAGTCTAGCAGAATGTGCATATATGGCTGGTATAAATAGTTCTCCAATGTCATACAGTCCATTTGATACATCAACTGATAATACTGAAAAAATAAAAAATAAAACAAAAACAGTTTTAAATAAAATGAAAGAATTAGGGTATATAAATACTCAAGAAGAATATGATACAGCGATTGCAGAAGTTGACGCAGGTTTAAAATTTTCAAAAGGAACAATATCTACAGGAAGTAATTATTCATACCATACAGACGCAGTAATAGAACAAGTAATAGAACAAGTAATGGAAGAAAAACAAATATCTAGACAGCTTGCAGAAAATTATGTTTATAGTAGTGGATTAACAATTTATTCAACAGTGGATGTAAATATACAAGCACGATTAGAAGAAGAATATAAAAATGAAAAATACATTAAATCTGGTAGAGATAAAGATCAAAGTGGAAACCTAGTAAATGCACATACACAATCAGGCATGGCGATAATAGATTATAAAACAGGATATGTAGTAGGAGTTGCAGGAGGACTTGGAGAAAAAGATGGAGCAGGATGGAATAGAGCTACACATATGAGAAGACAACAAGGATCAGCTATAAAACCAATAGCAGATGTCGCACCAGCACTAGAAGAAGGAATAATTACACCAGCAACAGTATATGATGATGTAAAAACAAACTTCGGTGGAAATTATGAACCTAAAAACGAAGGGGAAGATTATGATGGACTTATAAATATTAGACAATTTATTGCAGTATCACATAATGTTCCAGCACTAAAAATAATGAAAGAATTAACACCATCTAAATCAATTGAATACTTAAATAAGATGGGAATGACATCTTTAAATAAAGAGCAAGATAATGTTTTATCATTAGCAATAGGTGGTAGTAGTAATGGTTCAAGTCCACTAGAAATGGCAGCAGCATATGGAACAATAGCAAATAATGGAGTATATATAACGCCAACATTCTATACTAAAGTTGTAGATACAAGTGGAAATACAGTATTAACTGCAAAACAAGAGCAAACAAGAGTATTTTCAGAACAAACAGCATATTTAACAAAATCAATTACTCAAGAACCAGTAGTAGCAAGTAATGGAACAGCTAAATACTGTGCAATTCCAGGAATGGATGTTGCAGCAAAAACAGGAACTACAGATGATAGTTATGATAGATGGCTTTGTGGGTTTACACCATATTATGCAGCAGCAACATGGTTTGGGTATGACACAAACGAAGAAGTAAGAGGATTTACTCAAAATCCAGCAGGGCAGATATGGGATGCAGTTATGACTGATATCCACAAAAATTTAGAAAACGCAACCTTTGTAAAACCAAGTGGAATAGTAGAACAAACAGTATGTAGAACAACAGGATGTTTAGCAACAACAGGATGTAGCAATAAATACACAGAAATGTTTGCTTCAAATAATACATTAGAACAATGCCAAGGACATGGAAGTCAGCAAATATGCTCAGAATCAGGAAAAGTTGCAACACAATATTGTTCACAATATTGTACAGTTACTACAAACTATTATGGTGCTGTAATTCCTAAAGAACAATTAAAATTATGGACACCAGTAGGAAGAAGTTCTACAACAGGTGGAACAAAAATAAATGAAGTATGCCCATTACATACATCACCAAAAGCAGTAGAACCACCACCAGTAAATACAACAAATACAAATAATACAACAAATACAGGAAATACAACAAATACATCAAATTCATCAAATGGAACATCAGGTACAAATTCTACAAATAATGTAAATCAAACACCAGGAGGCAATACCACAAATGATACAAATAGTGCAGGTGAAGATTAAGAAAGGAGTTGCTAATGGATATATATTTTTATAATACATTAACAAGAAAAAAAGAGAAATTTAAGCCTATTGATACAAAAGAAATAAAAATATATTCATGTGGACCTACAGTATATAAAGATGCAACAATAGGAAATATGAGAACCAATATATTTCAAGACGTTTTAAGAAGAGTCTTGAAATATAATGGATATAAAATAAAACATGTTATGAATATAACAGATGTGGGACATTTAGTTTCTGATGGAGATGAGGGAGAAGACAAAATGATAAAATCAGCCAGAGAAGAACACAAAACGCCATTAGAAATAGCTAATCATTATACAGACCTATTTTTCAAAGATCTAGAAGAATTAAATATAGAAACTCCAGAAGTAGTATGTAGAGCAACAAAACATATACAAGAAATGATAGAATATGTGCAAAAATTAGTAGATAATGGGTATGCATATGAAACATCAACAGCTATATACTTTGATATATCAAAACTAGACAAATACCCAATACTTTCAAATTTAAACTTAGAAGAACAAAAAGCAGGAGCAAGAGTAGAAGTTGATGTAGAAAAGAAAAATCCGTATGATTTTGCATTATGGATAAAAGCACCAGAAAATCATTTAATGAAATGGGATAGCCCTTGGGGAAAATGTTATCCAGGATGGCATATAGAATGTTCAGCAATGGGAAAAAAATATTTAGGAGAACAATTTGATATACATACAGGAGGAATAGACTTAATACCAACACATCATGAAAACGAAATAGCACAAAGCAAAGGAGCATGTGGAAAAGTTCCTGCAAATTACTGGTTACATGGAGAATATTTGTTAATTGATGGTGGAAAAATGTCAAAAAGTTTAGGAAATGTATATCTATTAAAAGATATAATAAACAAAGGATATGATCCATTAGTATATAAATTATTTACATACTCAGGACATTATAGAAATAAATTAAACTTCACATGGGAAGGAATAGAAGCAACATCAAAATCACTAGAAAGATTAAAACAAGGATATCAAAATCATAAAAACGGGAAAGACGATATTTCAGAAGAAAAAATACAAGAATTTGAAAACAAATTCCATGAAGCAATAAATGATGATTTAAATATGCCATTAGCAATGGGAATTGTTTGGGAAGTTGTGAGATATGAAAAAAAATCACCTAAATTAGCACAGTTGTTATTAAAATTTGATACAGTATTAGGACTAAAAATTGATGAACAAATTCAAAAAGAAGAACAAGAAATTCCGCAAGAAGTATTAGATTTAATGGAAGAAAGAAAAATAGCAAGACAAAATAAAGATTGGGCAAAAGCAGACGCAATAAGAGAAAAAATAAGAAATATGGGGTATGAAGTAAGAGATACCTAAGTTGGGGTGTTCATTTTTGGTACATTTATAAGAGGTAATAAAAAGAGAAAATAGCAAGTAAGAAAGGATTAGATTATAAAAGGCAGAAAACACAACCCAAAGAGCTCTATAAATGAGCTCTTTGGTATGGGGGTTATGATGTTTCAATAATATATATGGTGTTGCTTGTTTCAACCTTGAAGATTTTTTCAGAGATTATTTCTACTGAAACAATCCTGCTACTCTTTACAGCATCATATAAAATTCCATAATCAACGATTGTGAAATTTTTTAAATTTTCTCCAACAGTCGGCACATACGACTCCTTCGTATATGCTAAAAAAGTTTTTTTGTCTCTCCGCTTGTTCATAATTTATACCTCCTTAAATTACTGATATCTCATAAAATGAGATATGGAAGACCATTTAGTCTGTTACATATATTATATCACATTTTACATAAGAAGTAAAAATAAATAAAAGAAAGGATGAATAATCATGGCAATATTATTACCAGGTGGAGCAGGATTTATAGGAAGCCACACAGCAATTGAATTATTAAATAAAGGAAAAGAAATAATAATAATAGATAACTTTTCAAATAGTAAGCCAGAAGTATTAAAAGCAATAAAAAAAATAACTAAAAAAGAATTTAAATTTTACGAAATGGATTATTCAGATAAAGAAAAATTAGAAAAAGTATTTAAAGAAAATAAAATAGAAGCAGTATTAAATTTTGCAGGATATAAAGCAGTGGGCGAATCAGTACAAAAACCAATAGAATATTATACAAATAATATTTCAGGTTGTTTAGTATTATTAGATGTGATGAGAAAATATGGAGTTAAAAAATTTATATTCAGCTCATCAGCAACAGTATATGGAGAACCAGAAAAGATACCAATAACGGAAGAATGTACAACAGGAGGAACAACAAATCCATATGGTACTACAAAATTATTTATAGAACAAATATTAAAAGATATATATAAATCAGATAACACATGGGATATTTGTATATTAAGATACTTTAATCCAGTAGGTGCACACGAAAGTGGATTAATAGGAGAAGAACCACAAGGAATACCAAATAATTTAATGCCATATATCGTAAGAGTAGCAAATGGGCAATTAAAAGAATTATCAGTATTTGGCAACGATTACGAAACTCCAGATGGAACAGGGGTAAGAGATTATATCCATGTAGTAGATTTAGCTAAAGGACATATAAAAGCACTAGAAAAATTAGAAAAAGAAGGAAAAGGATTATTCATATATAATTTAGGAACTGGTAAAGGTTATAGTGTATTAGATATGGTAAAAGCATTTGAAAAATCAACAGGCAAGAAAGTCCCATATAAAATAGCACCAAGAAGAGACGGAGATATTGCTGCTTGTTATGCAGATCCTAAAAAAGCAAGAGAAGAATTGGACTGGGAAGCTACAAAAACTTTAGAAGATATGTGCAGGGATTCTTGGAATTATATAGAAAATGAAAAAGGAAGAGAATGTTGAAAAATTTAATTCTTTTCCAACTGAATTTGTGCCTTAGAAAGGAAAGGAACCAATTATGGAAGATATACTAGAAAAAATAAAAAAAGAGATTTTGGACAAGTTAGAATGTGAAGCAATTGTACTGTTTGGAAGTTACGCAAGAGGAACTCAAAATAAAGATAGCGATATTGATATTGCAATAAAACCAAAAAATGTCTTAACCAAAAAAGAGCAATTCTATTTGGCACAAGAATTAGCAGATATAATTAATATTGAAGTGGATTTGATAAATTTAGACGAAATTGGAGATGGCTTTAGGTATGAAATATTAATGAGTGGAAAAACAATTTATAGTGAGAATGAATTTAAATTTGAATTATATAAGTTGGATATGTATAGAGAATATTTAGAATTAAATGAGAGTAGAAAGTTAATTATAGACCGAATGAAGAAAGGAGACGAAAATGGAAAATAAATCAGTTATTATAAATAAATTTGACAGCATTGAAAGATGTATTAAAAGAATATATGAAGAATACGAAGATAATCCAGAGAATTTAGAAGATTATAGAAGAATGGATTCGATTGTACTTAATTTGCAAAGAGCATGTGAAGTAACAACAGATATTGCAATGTACATTGTTTCTACAAGAAAATTGGGAACACCACAAACAAAAAAAGAAGCATTTGAGTTATTAGAACAGAACAATTTAATTTCTAGCGATACTTGCAAAAAAATGAAAAATATGATTGGTTTTAGAAATATTGCAATACATGATTATAAACAAATTGACGAGGGAATTTTGAAAGATGTAATAGAAAATCACTTACAAGATTTAACAGAATTTGCAAGGGCAATATTAAATTTATAAAAACCAAATAAAATATAAAGAAAGGAGAGTATGGTTATTTAAGTTATTAATAATCATACTAGGGAAAATGATAAATTTTAAAGAAGAAATAGCAAAACAAATTTCAAAAGCAACGAACATAAGTGAACAAGAACTAGAAACATATGTAGAAATACCAAAAGACAAAAACAATGGAGATTATGCATTTCCATGTTTTCGCCTAGCAAAAGAATTAAAAAAAGCTCCACCTGTTATTGCTAATGAAATTAGGGAAAAGTTAATATTAGATGAAAATATAATAGATAAAGTAGAAGTTGTAGGCGGATATTTAAATTTTTATATAAATAAAAAATTACTAGCAAAAGAAGTAATAAAAGCAGTAAATGAAGAGTTTGGTAAATCAGATATAGGAAAAGGTAAGAACATTGTAATTGATTATTCAGCTCCAAATATTGCAAAACCATTTCACATTGGACATTTACGTTCAACGGTCATAGGTGCAGCATTATATAATATATATAAAATACTTGGATATAACGTCATAGGAATAAATCATTTAGGAGATTATGGAACACAATTTGGAAAATTAATAGAAGGATACAAACTATGGGGAAATGAATATGATATAGATAAAGACCCAATAGGAGAATTAGCCAAAATTTATATAAGAATTAATGAATTATGCAAGCAAGATGAAAGTGTATTAGAACAATGTAGATATAATTTTAAATTACTAGAAGAAAAAGACGAATATTGTACAAAGATATGGGAAAAATTCAAAGATTTAAGTTTACAAGAATTTAAAAAAGTTTATGATTTGTTAGAAAGTAAATTTGATTCTTGGAATGGAGAAGCATTTTATTCCGATAAAATGCCAGAAGTAATAGAAATGTTGCAAAAAACAGGGGAATTAAAAGAATCTCAAGGTGCGGAAGTTATTAATTTAGAAGACAGTGGAATTGATACACCTTGTATAATAAAAAAATCAAATGGTTCAACAACATATGCAACAAGAGATTTAGCAGCTATTTTATATAGAGCAAGAACATATGATTTTGATAAAGCATTATATGTAGTTTCATATGAACAAACTTTGCACTTTAAACAAGTATTTGAAGTAGCAAAATTATTAGGAATAGACAAAAAATATACAGACGGATTAGAACATGTAGCTTTTGGTATGGTATTGTTACCATCTGGAAGAATGTCAACAAGAGCAGGTAATATGATAAAATTAGAAGATTTGCTAAATGAAGCAATTCAAAGAGCAAAAGAGATTATAGAACAAAAAAATCCTGAACTTGAAGATAAAGATGACGTAGCAAAAAAAGTAGGAATAGGTGCAGTAATATTTAATGATTTAGCTAACAGTAGAATCAAAGACGAAATATTTGATTGGGACACAGCATTAAACTTCCAAGGAGAAACAGGACCATATATTCAATATACATATGTAAGAACAAAAAGTGTACTTCAAAAAGCAGGATATTTGCCAAAAGTGGAAGATATTAATGTGGATTATCTAGTAGATGAATATTCACAAAATATATTAAAATTAATATATAATTTTGAAGAAACATTAGTACAAGTAACAAATAAAGAAGAACCATCTATATTATCAAGATATCTAATAGATTTAAGCAAAGCCTTTAGTGCTTTTTATAACGAAAATAAAATTATTTTAGAAGATAAAGAAATACAAGATGCAAGAGTTTATTTATGTTCAGTAGTTGGACAAGTGCTAAAAACTGGAACTGAGTTACTTGGAATGGGAATGCCAAACAAAATGTAAAAAAATTGGGAATTAATCTCCCATTTTTTTGTAAATTATATTTATTATATATAATGATTTTAAATACACCAGATGAAGTTTAATGAAAAAAGATTAAGTTGAGAGGCAAAATGATAAAATGAAAAAGAATATATTAAGAGTATTTTTAATAATATTACTATTTGCGACATTTTCAATTATATTTGGTTTTTCCAGCCAAAATAAAGAACAATCTGGAGGCTTAAGCCAAAGTATTACAGAAGTAATTACAAACCAAATAAAATTTATACAAGATAAAAGCGAGCAAGATAAATTAAAAATAGTAGATAGAATAGAAAGTATAATACGTAAAATAGCACATTTTTCTATTTACACAATTGTTCGGAATTTTATTAATGTCGCTTATGTCTACATATAAGCTAAAAGAATTTGATAGGTTTTCTATAAGTCTAATTATTAGTGTAATTTATGCATCATCTGATGAAATACACCAATGTTTTACACCTCGGAAGAGGACCATTGCTAACAGACATTATGTTAGATAGCATGGGTGCACTATTAGGTATTTTTATAGTTATGTTAGGCATAAAAATATATGAGAATATAAAGGTGAATAACAACAAGAAACAACAAAAAATTCCAAAATGTAACAAATAAGTTGTAAAATGTAAATTTTAATAAAACAAATACTCCCCAAATATGTTAAAATTAAAAGGAAACATTAATAACAAAGGGGAGTATTTTTAATGCTTAAAATTGTCATTTGTGATGATGAAGAAATTATAGTAAATTATGTAGAAAAATTAATAAGAGAAAGTATAAAAGAAAATATGCTAGTCTATAAATATACAGATGGAAAAAAATTAAAAGAAGATAATAAAAAAGAAAAACTAAAAGATATCAATATTCTATTTATAGATATAAAAATAAATGAAAATAATGGAATTGAAATTGCAAAAATAATGCAAAAAGAAAATCAAGACTTAAAAATTATTTATATGACAGCATATAGCCAATATTCAGAAGAAATATTTCAAACAACACCAACATATTTGTTATTAAAACCATTGAAAAAAGATAAATTTAAGGAAGCAATTACAAAAGCATTAAAAGAAAGCAAAAAAGGGGAAGGAATAAAAACTTTTTCAGTAAAAGGGAAAATATTCAATATAAAAGTAAACAACATAAAATATATCGAAAGTAACAAGAGAGTAGCAATAATCCATGAAAATGATTTAATAAGAAAAATATATGCAAAACTTAATGAATTAGAAGAAATATTACCAAAACAATTTATTAGATGTCACCAGAGTTATATTATAAATCTAGATAAAGTAAGCGAATTGAGTTCACATGAATTTGTATTAAGCACAGGAGAACGAGTACCAATAAGTCAATTGAAATATAAAGAAACTAAAGATTTATTTATTCAATATTTAGGAGAAGTAATATGAAATTGCTAAGAAAATATAGAAAAGAAAAGGACTTAAAAAAACAATTACATTATTACAGTTTTCTAATTAAAAAAAGTAATGAAAATTTAATAAATTTAAAACATGATTTAAACAACCAACTACAAGTAGCTTATATTATATTCAAACAAGATAAAGAAGAAGCCATTAAAATCCTAGATAAGATAAGTGAAAATTTAAATCAAATTCCACAAACAAAATATTGTGATAATTTAATTTTAAATACAATATTAGCTATAAAAGTAGCTGAAGCAGAGAGCAAAAATATAAAAATTGAAGTGAATGTAGACGAGTCTATTGAATTTGATATGGAAGATATTGACTTATGCAATTTACTTACAAACTTGCTAGATAATAGCATAGAAGCAAGTAAAGAAGTATTAAATAAAAATATACAAATAAATATTTATAAAAAATTAGATTATGTTGTTATTAAATGTGTAAATGAATATAACAACTATATAGAAAAAGACCAGTATGGAAATTTTAAAACTACAAAGAAAGACAATGTAAATCATGGACATGGAATGAAGATTATAGAAAATATTGTTGATAAATACAAAGGAGAACTTAATATTGAAACGAGAGAAAGGAGGTTTGCAGTTATGGCAATATTTCATAGGAGAAGAAAAAGAAAACTAAAAAATAAAATAAAAGATTATAAAAAACTTGAAAATAGAAATTGATAATGATAAAATTAGAAAAATAGCGAAATGAGAGTTTTTTGGTAAATATGTAAAAATTTGATAGAGAAAATTTGTTGAAAAACCACATAAAAAATATTATAATAATAGGGAACATAGGAAAAAGGAGAAAGATATAATGTATGTTAAATTTAAGAGGATTATCGATTTTATTTTAGCAGTTGTATTATTAGCAATTTTGGCTATCCCAATGATTATCATTGCGATTTGCATAAAAATAGAAGATAAAGGACCTATAATTTATAAATCAAAAAGAATGGGAAAAGATTTAAAAGAATTCAATGTATATAAATTTAGATCAATGAAAACTCAAAGAAAAGAATTAAATAGCAATTTATCTCACAATGAAATGGTAACAAAAGTTGGCAAATTTATTAGAAAGACAAGCCTAGACGAATTACCACAAATATTCAATATAATAAAAGGTGAAATGAGCTTTATAGGACCAAGACCATGGATACCAGAATATTATGTATGGTTTACAGAAGAACAAAAAAGACGTGCCAATGTTTTACCAGGAATTTCTGGACTAGCTCAAGTAAAAGGAAGAAACGGAATAAACATATTCAAAAAAATAGATTATGATTTACAATATGTAGATAATATGGGAATAACTCAAGACATAAAATTAATTTTTGAAACAATAAAAACAGTATTTCAAAAAACAAATGCTGAAATTTCAGAGCAGGGTATTAAAGAAGAAATAAAAGAGTTAAAAATGCAAACCCAATCTGTTACAATTCAGGAAATACATATATATAAAGAAGTAGTATAGGGGAACAAAATGGAAAAAGAATTAGTAAGTATTGTAGTGCCAGTATATAATAGTGAAAAATTTATAAAAGAAACAATAAATTCAATAAAGCAACAAACATATGAAAATTGGGAATTGTTACTAGTAAATGACTGTTCAACAGATAATAGCGAAAAAATTATTAATGAACAAAAAAATAAAGATAGTAGAATAAAACTAATAAGCTTAGAAAAAAATTCTGGAGCAGCAATCTCAAGAAATACAGGAATAAAAGAAGCAAAGGGCAAATATATAGCATTCATAGATTCTGACGACTTATGGAAAAAAGATAAATTAGAAAAGCAAATAAAATTTATGGAGGAAAATGACTATGAATTCACATTTACTAGTTATGAATTTGCAGATGAAAATGGAAAAGGAAATGGAAAAATAGTAAATGTACCAGAAAAAATAAATTATAAACAAGCTTTGAAAAATACTACTATATGGACCTCAACGGTTATTTTTAATGTGGATAAATTAGGAAAAGATTTAATCAGTATGCCAAATGTACGTAGAGGCCAAGATACAGCTACTTGGTGGAAGGTTTTGAAAACTGGTGTTTATGCATATGGGCTGACAGAGAATTTGTCTTTATATAGAAGAAGTAATGAAACTCTTTCTTCAAATAAAATAACTGCCTTAAAAAGGACTTGGAATTTATATAGAAATGTAGAAAAGTTACCACTTTTCCAATCTCTATATAATTTTTGTTGGTATTGCTTTAATGCGGTAAGGAGGAGAGTGTGAAATGATTAAAAAAATTGGAAAAAAATTTTTTGAGATATTAACAAAGATTTCTCCCAAAATTAGTGCAGTAGTGTTATATATTTATAGAACAAAGGAAATTCCTAATTTGAAAAATCCACAAAGCTTTAATGAAAAAACAACATTATTAAAATTAGAAGATTATAACAATAATCCCAAAGTATCAATGCTATCAGACAAATATGAAGTTAGACAATACGTAAAAGAAAAAGGGTTGGAAAAGATATTAAACAAGTTGTATTTTGTTTATGATAGTGCAAATGATATAGATTTTAATCAACTGCCAAACAAATTTGCTTTAAAATGTACTCATGGCTGTGCATATAATATTATTTGTAAAAATAAAAAGGAATTAAACATAGAAAAAACAAGAAAAAAATTAAATATGTGGTTAAAGGAAAAATATGGTTACACTACGCAAGAATTACATTATACAAAAATAAAACCTAGAATAATAGCTGAAAAATATTTGTGTAATGAAGAAGATAAAATGCCATTAGACTATAAAATATATTGTTTTAATGGAAAAGCAAAGTGCATTTTGGTTTGCTCAGAAAGAGAAAAGAAACTTAAATTGAGTTATTATGATTTAGACTGGAACAGAGTAAATTATGAAAAAGCAAGTTGGGGGTCTACAAAAGATATAAAGAAACCAAATAAATTAGAGGATATGATTAAATATGCAGAAATACTATCTGAAGGTTTTCCTTTTGTAAGGGTAGATTTATATAACGATAATGGAAAAATTATTTTTGGAGAAATGACTTTTACACCAGCTTGCTGTTGTGCACCTTATTATAGTAAGGAAGGTAATAAAGTTTTAGGGGAAATGTTGTGGAATTTATAGAAATTTTAATTAGAAGGATATTTAAAAATCAAGCTGAAGCTTTTTGGAAAAACAGAAAAAAGTGTTTAAAATATGAAAAATGTAAATGTAAATTATTGTATTATATTTACCTATATAAGTGCAAAAAGATAAATAGAAAAGTAAATTCAGGAATTCCTGTAAGTGCTGAAATTAATGAATTTGTAGTTCCACATGGGCTATCAGGAATATATATATCAAAAGGAGCTAAAATAGGAAATAATTGTGTGATTTTTCACCAAGTAACAATAGGAAGTAATACTTTGAAAGATAGCAAAAAATTGGGAGTACCAGTAATACGGAGATAATGTATATGTAGGAGCGGGAGCAAAAATCATAGGAAATGTTAAAGTTGGAGATAATGTAAGAATTGGTGCAAACTGTATTGTTGTAGAAGATATACCAGATAACAGTACAGTAGTTATGAATAAACCGAGAATTATAGAGCATGAAAAAAAGAAAAATAATGAATTTAAGGAATGGTAAATAACTTTGAAATGTGAGGGATAAAATGAAAGTAGAAGTTTTAATATCAACAATGAATTTAGAAAAGCAACAAGATTTGTTAAAAAAAATGTGTGTAGATGGAAGTGTTATAATAAATCAAACGGAAAATAAACATCTAGCTGATATAAAAACAGGAAAAAACAAATTATATTCTTATGAAGAAAAAGGATTAAGTAAAAGCAGAAATAGAGCAATTAAAAATAGTAATGCTGATATTTGTATTGTTGCTGATGACGATTTGAAATATGAAGATGATTATGAAAAAATAGTGGAAGAAGGATATAAAAAATATCCCGATGCTGATATTATAATTTTTTACGTCGATAATATTGATAGTACACGAAGAAGAAAAATAAGAAGAGAAGGAAAAATAAATTTTATAGCTAGCATGAAAGTTCAGTCAGTTCAAATGACTTTTAAAAGGAAATCAATAGTAGAAAAAGGAATAAAATTTAATAAAAATTTTGGCTCAGGTGCTGAGTTATACTGTGGGGAAGAGAATATATTTTTAACATATTGCTTAAGAAAAGGATTGAAAATATATTATATACCTAAAAAGATAGCAACTATACAAAACAATGATTCAACTTGGTTTAAACGGTTATGATAGCAAACTATTTGAAGTAAAAGGTGCAACATTTTACGAAATGTCAAAAAAATTATACCCAATTTTAATTTTACAGTTTGCACTGAGAAAAAGAAAAGAATATAGCACTAAAATGAAAATTGGAGAAGCTATAAAATATATGTTTGGAGGAGTAAGAAAATATAAAAAACAAATAGGCAACATAAAGAAAAAAAAAATATATTATATGGGGGATTTTTGTTCAGATACGGGTCCAGCAATAGTTAATAGAAACTATTATCCATATATGAAAGAAAAATGTTTTATATGTAAGAATAAAAATAAATTAATTAGATTAATTCATTTTTTATTTTATATTAGAAAAAGTAAGATTTTATTAGTATCGGGACTTTCTAAATTTCATATAAAGTCGGCTAAATTTGCTAAAAAGAAAAACAAGAAAGTAGTGTACTTAATGCATGGATATAATAAAATGGAATATGAACTAAATGAAATTTCAGAGGAAAAAAGAGGTTTAAAATCTGAAGAAGATGAAATGTTATTGACGGTAGATAAAATTATTTGTGTTTCAGAAAAATTTTGTGAATACATGAAAAAACAAAGAAAAGATATTGTAAGTAAATTTGATTTTGTTAATAATGGAATAGAAAGCATTGAATCTGCAGTAGAGGAACAGAAAAATAAAAACGACTTTTTTACGGTAATATCTACAGGAGGAGGAAAGAAAAATAAGAACAACTTAGCTGTATGTAAAGCGATTGAAAAATTAAATAATTATAAAATTAAATATATAGTGATTGGAGAAATGGGGTTAGACGGAGACAAAATAAAAGAATATAACTTTGTAGAGTATCATAGTTATTTATCTCATAGAGAAGTGCTAGGTAAAATGAAAAAATCAGATTTATATATACAAAATAGTTGCTTTGAAACCTTTGGATTAGCAATTATAGAAGCAATATCAATGGGATGCGAAATATTGATAAGCAAAGATATAGGGGCATTATCTATTATTGATTGTATTGGAGAAAATAATATAATAAAGAATAATAAGGAAATTGATGAAATTAGTAATAAGATAGAAAAAATAATGAATAGTAAAAATAGAAATAAATATATATCTAACATAGAAAAATACACATGGAAAGAGGAAGCTAGAAAATTAAAAAATAAATTATTAGAAAGTGAAGAATAGTAGAATGAATAGAAAAAAATATAATATTCAAGAATTATTATTATTGTTATATGTTATGTATGGGACAGTGATATGTACTATTCCTAGTATATCAAATATAATTGGAAGTTATAGTATATTAGTTAACTTTGGAGTAGGAATACTATTATTTATTATAAATGTAAAAAAATATGATTCGAAACTTTTGTTTTTTGTGGGTATAATGATAATAAATTCAATAGCAGGAGCTTTGATTAATAACACAGGATTTGGTAGTTTAACAACTATTATGAATTTATATATTATGTTTTTATATGCCAATAAAATTAACATTCATAAAAGGTTTATTTTGAGTAGTGCTACTATAATATTTATAGGGAATTTGTTGTTTTTACTTGCAGGGAAATCAAATTATAATACTAATAGTATAGGTTATCTAGGCTTTATTATGATTGTATTTATATTTATATTGTATGAAAATATGGAAAGAAAAACCTTAATGATGAAAACTATAATGCTAATAATGGTTATTGTTAACATTGTAACAATATACCTTTCACTTTCAAGAGCTTCTCTAATGGGAGTAGTAATGTTTTTCTTAATTATGATTTTTCCATTTTTTATAACAAATAAAAAGATTTTTAGAAGTATAAGTCTACTACTAATAATAGGATCTATTCTTTTTCCATATATATATGTGGGAATGTGGAAACATAATGTGGAAATAAATTTTGGAACTAAAAATAAAAATTTCTATTCTGGTAGACAAATGATATGGAGTAGAATGATGAAAGAATTTGAAGGAAAAGAACTATATGGAATTGGGTCAAATTTTAGAACTAATAGTACAAGTACGTCATTAAATGTTCATAATTCTTTATTTGCTATTTATATGATATATGGAGCGATAAATTTTGCTGTATTTTTACCACTATTTGTTAGATTTATTTGGAAAATGCAAGAAAAATCAAAAAATAAAGTAAATAGAATTGCCATTGCAGGTATAATTGGAATGCTAGTTATTAGCTATTATGAAACAAATTTAATATGGTCAGATGTATATATGTTTTTTGTGATTTTATCTTGCATAGCATATAGTAAAGAAGAAAATGATGATATAGAGGAGAGGAAAGCCTATGAAAAAGATAACAGTATTTACACCAACATATAACAGGGTTTATATTTTAGGCAAAGCATATGAGAGTCTAGTAAATCAAACAAATAAAAATTTTATATGGTTAATCATAGATGATGGTTCTACTGATAATACAGAAGAAATAGTGAAAAAATGGCAAAAAGAGAATAAAATAGAAATAAATTATATTAAACAAGAAAATCAAGGAAAACATATTGCACATAATACAGCAGTAATAAACTGTAATACTGAATTTTTACTAATACTAGATTCAGATGATTTTTTGAGTGAAAATGCTATACAAATTTTAGATGAGGAAGTAGAAAAGATAAAAAATAATGAAAAAGTAAGTGGAATTATAGGAAATAGATGGATTCCAAAAAATAATAAAGTTATAGGAACAGAAATGCCAAAAGGAATAGAATATGCGAGTGGATTAGAATTATACCAAAAGCTTGGATTTAAAGGTGATACTTTAAGATTATATAAAACTAAAATATTAAAGGAAGTTTTATTTCCTAAAATTGAAGGCGAAAAATTCATTTATGAAAATGTGGTATTTGACGTTATAGATTCTAAATACAAGATGATGATAAACAGAGATAAGTTGTATTATGGAGAATACTTAGAAGATGGATATACTAGTAATGCAAAAAAAGTAAAAGAAAATAATCCTATAGGATATGCATGCTCACTGAACTCAGGGATAAAGTATTCAATAACAATACGGTAGAAAAATAAAATGGACAATTTTATATATAGAATGGTGTAAAAAACATTACATAAAAAACGGCTATAGAGATTTTTATAATCCTATACTATATATCATAATGTACATGCCAACAATGGTATATATGACCGGAAAGAGTATGAAGAATATGGTGAATAGTGTTGGAACAAAAAAAGATGAAAGGAATAAAAAGAAATGCAAGAATTAATAACAGTTATTATAACTACATACAAGAGATCGAATGTAATAGAAAGAGCTATAAAAAGTGTGTTAAACCAAACATATAAGAATATAGAAATTATAGTCGTAGATGACAATGCTAATATTCCTGAAGAAAGGGAAAAAACAGCAGAAGTGATAAAAAAATATCCAAATATAATATATGTACAAAATTCTAAAAATCTTGGAGGAGCATTATCTAGAAACGAAGGAATTTATAGAGCAAAAGGTAATTATATAGCTTTTTTAGATGATGACGATGAGTACGAAAGGGAGAAAATTGAAAAACAATATAAGTTATATAATGAACATAAAGGAGAAAAAGTAGGATTAATTTTTTGTAATGAAAAAAGCATTGATTATAATGAAAGTTTAATTTATCAACAAATGATTGAATGTATAGCTCCAACTTCTTTTTGGTTTGTACCAAAAAAAGTTCTAGAAGAAATTAATTATTTTGAGGATACACCATGTAAACAAGATTCAATTGTATTGCTCAAAATAATAGCTTCAGGATATACGGTATATAAAGTTCCTGAAAATTTAGTGATTTTTAATGAACATGATAGTGGTAATGGTATAAGTGGAACTAAAAAAAGTAATGTTATAGGAATGAATAATTATAGAGAATGGTGTAGAAAATATTATGGCAAAATAACAAAAAAACAAGTTAAAAATGTAGAATATAATTTTTCAAAGCAGTTATTAACACTATATA
Source organism: uncultured Clostridia bacterium (assembly GCA_944386175.1). Lineage (GTDB taxonomy): Bacteria > Bacillota > Clostridia > TANB77 > CAG-508 > CAG-269. Next base: position 22,637 of record CALXAB010000010.1, on the reverse strand, counting down.
TTTTTAATAATATGAAAAAAGAAGCAAAGAAAGAGCTAAATAATATGATAAAATTAAAACCATTTAATAAAAAAACAATTTTAGGAATTTTAAAATATCTATTTCCTAAGCAATATTTAAATGAATTAGAAAGGAATAAAAATGGGAAAAGTAAGTAGTGTTAAAAGTAATTTTATATATAATACTGTTTATCAAATATTAATAATAATACTTCCTTTAATAACAGCCCCATATGTTTCAAGAGTAATAGGTGCTGAAGGAAATGGAATATATTCGTATACATACTCAATTGTTCAATATTTTGTTCTGTTTGCAATGCTAGGACTAAGTAATTATGGGAATAGAACAATAGCAAAATGTAGAGATGATAAAGAAAAATTATCAAAAGAATTTTTTTCAATATATGCAATGCAATTAATGACCTCTAGTTTAATGATAGTGTTGTATATAGGGTACATTACTATATTTGATAATAAATATTATACATATGCATTAATACAAACAATTTATCTTATATCTACATGTTTTGATATAACATGGTTTTTTTATGGTTTGGAAAAATTCAAGTTGACAGTAACAAGAAATATTATAATTAGAGTAGTATCTGCTATATGCATTTTCGTATTTGTAAAAGGTAAAGAAGATTTAGCTATGTATACATTTTTGATGGTAGGCTCGACGTTAATAAGCCAATTATCTCTATGGCCTTTCTTAAAAAAAGAAGTTAAATTTATAAAGCCTAAATTTAAAGATATATCAAAACATATAAAGCCTAATTTAATATTATTTATACCAGTAATCGCAGTAAGTGTATACAAAATAATGGATAAAATTATGCTTGGAAAAATATCAGAGGTTCAAAATGTTGCTTATTATGAATATGCTGAAAGGATTATTAATATTCCTACAAGTATTATAACAGCCCTTGGAACAGTTATGCTTCCGAGAATATCAAATTTGTTAGCAAAGGGCGAAGAAAAACAAGTGAAATTTTATATTGATAAATCTATGGAATATATGATGTTTTTATCAATTCCAATATGTTTTGGATTAATTGTTGTGGCACCTGAATTTATCCCAATATATTTAGGAAATGAATTTGTTACAACTGGAAATGTAATACAATTTTTAGCAATAACACTTATATTTGTTTCTTGGGCAAATGTAATAAGGACACAATATTTAATTCCAAAAGAAAAGGATAAAATATATATTATTTCAGTAATACTAGGAGCTGTTGTGAATTTTATAATTAATATGATTTTAATACCTAAATTTCAAGCTATAGGAGCATCAATAGGAACAATTTTTGCAGAATTAACAGTTATGCTTGTACAAACAATAGTAGTAAGAAAAGAAATAGAAATAAAAAAATATGTTAGATATGTATTAAAATTCTTGATAACAGCAATGATAATGACTGTCATAATTATTGGAATTAAATATGTTTTTGATAATAAATACTTGATAATAATAGTGCAAATTATAATTGGTGCAATGGTGTATAGTCTATTAAATTATAAATTTATATCAAACAATATACAATATATACCGATATTAAATAAAATGTATGCAAAAAGAAAAGCGGTGTCTTAAAGTGTGTTAATAAAATAAATGGAGGTAATAAGAAATGAAAATCGTAGTAGCAGGAACAGGATACGTAGGACTAGTAACAGCAGTATGCTTATCAGAAATAGGACATACAGTTACATGTGTTGACGTAGACAAGGAAAAAATTGAAACATTAAAATCAGGAAAGAGTCCAATATATGAACCAGGGCTTGAAGAATTAATGCATAAAAATACAAAATTATTAAAATATACATTAAATGCAAAAGATGCATATAAAAATGCAGACGTAATATTTATAGGAGTAGGAACACCAGAAAAGAAAGACGGAAGTGCAAACTTAAAATATGTATATGAAGTAGCAAAAGAAATTGCACAAAGTATAGAGAAAGATTGTGTTATTGTTGTAAAATCAACAGTACCAATAGGAACTAACAAAAAAATAGAAAAATTCATAAAAGCTAATTTGAAAAATAAAGTAAAAGTGGATATAGTATCTAACCCAGAATTTTTATCACAAGGAACAGCAGTAAAAGATACATTACATGCACAAAGAATTGTTATAGGTGCTCAAAATAAACATGCGGAAAATATTATGAAACAAGTATATGATGGTTTTGGACAACCATATGTAATAACAGACAGAGAAAGTGCTGAAATGATAAAATATGCCTCAAACGATTTCTTAGCATTAAAAATATCATATATAAACGAAATAGCAAATTTATGTGAAATTGTTGGTGCTAATATACAAGACGTTGCAAAAGGAATGGGAATGGATTCAAGAATAGGCAATAAATTTTTACAAGCAGGAATAGGATATGGAGGATCATGTTTCCCGAAAGATACAAAAGCACTAAGTTGGCTTGCAAACTTTAATGATTATGAAATAAAAACAATAAAATCTGCAATAGAAGTTAACGAAAACCAAAAATTAAAATTAATAAAAAAAGCAAGAAAATATTATGAAAGTTTCGAAGGACTTAATATTGCAGTGCTAGGTCTTACATTTAAACCAAATACAGATGACTTACGAGAAGCACCATCACTTACAAACATTCCAATTTTATTAGACGACGGAGCAAATATAAAAGCATATGACCCAGTAGGAGAAAAGAACTTCAAAAAAATATATCCAAATGAAATAACATATTGCAAAAATATAGAAGACACACTAAAAGATGCTGATTTATGCTTTATATTTACAGAATGGGATTTTGTAAAAAACTTAGATATAACATTATATGGAAAATTAATGAAAAAACCAATTGTAATTGATGGAAGAAACTGTTATAATTTAGAGGAAATGAAAAAAACAAATATAATATACGACTCAATTGGAAGAAAAACATTAAATAAGGAAAATTAAAATGAGGTAATATATAAAAATTAAAATGTAAAAATTAAAATAAAAATTGAAAAAAAAACTATTGCAAAAGAAAAAGTAAAATGGTATAATAATTTTAGATTTACAAAAGGAGGATTTTAAATGAAAAAAATATTAATAAGCGTAATGTTAATTGCGGTTTTAGCAATGGTAGTAGCACCATTTGTAAACGCTACAACTTCAAATACATTATCAGATGACTTATATGCAAAACTATCTGCATATGGAATGACAACAAGCCATAAAGTAAGAGTAGAAAGATACTTAGAAGAGAACACAGTTACAGACGAACAGGCTCAAGCTCTTATGGCAAAAGCTGATGAAGCAGTAGCAGTTATGGATGCAGAAGGAACAAAAAATTACAGTGAACTATCAGCAGAAGCAAAAAGTAAATTAAAAACTATTGCACAAGAAGCTGCATCTACAATAGGCTTAACATTAGTTTTCAAATCTGGAGAAGTAGAAATTTATAAAGACGGAAAACTAATCGAAGTTGTTACATTAAGTTCTAGTGGTACAAAACTAGCTTACACAGGAAATACTGTAAACATGGTTTTAGTTGTTGTTCCAGTAGTAGCAATTGCCCTAACTATTGCATTAGTTGTAAGAAAAAGAAAGACAACAGTTGGAGCTTAATTGATGAAAAAAATGTTAAAAGCAACTATTAATTATATAATAGTTGCTTTACTAATTATATTAGCAATTATAATTTCTATCTATATGTTTTTAGGGCAAACAATAGAAGAAAGCATTCAACTAATAAATCAAGTAGCAATAAAAATAGAAAACACAAGTGAACAAGGGGAAATAAAACTAAATGCAGAAAAAAACAGGCTAGAAAATTACCCCGAATATGGAACAGAATATGCAACTATCGAAATACCCAAAATAGATGTAAGTTTACCAGTATACTATGGCGACACTTTAGAAATATTAAAAAAAGGAGTAGGGCACTCAAGTGGAAGTTACTTTCCAGGAGAAGGAGGGTCTATTATTTACATGGGTCACAACTCAAAGAAAATGTTTAGAAGATTCTCAGAACTCCAAATAGGAAACGAAATAAAAGTAACTACAGATTATGGAGAATTTACATATAAAATATATGATATGCAATTAATAAATGAAAACGACACAGAAAAATTACCAGTACAAGACGAAAAAGAAATTTTAATGGTATACACATGTTATCCATTTAACAACATAGGGTATACAACACAACGTTACGTTGTGTATGCGGAATTGGTACAATAGGAGGAATTTATGAAAATAGTAAAAAAAATAATACAATTTCTATTAATGTTAATTTTATGTAGTACAGTAATTTTACTAATATTTATTAATCTTGCAAACTCTACTATCTTTAATAAAGAATACATATTAGAAAAATTAGCAGAAACAAATTATTATGAAAAAATTGATGAAGAAATAACAAACGAATTCGAAAATTACATATTACAATCAGGCTTAGACGAAAGTGTATTACAAGGAATAGTAACACAAGAAAAAATAGAACAAGACACCAAAATTATTATAGACAACATATATGAAGGAACAAAAACGGAAATTTCAACAATAGAAATAGAAGAAAATATAAAAAATAACATTAGAAACACTATGGACAAAGAACTTACAGCAACACAACAAAAAACAGTAGACCAATATATAGAAAAAATAGAAGAACAATATTTAAATGTAATGTCACATACAAAATATGAAGAAAAAATACACAATATTTTTATAAAAATACAAGAATATTTAGAATTGGGGAAAAAGGCATCAATTATTGCTATTGCAATTATTAGCTTAGTTCTTATAATTTCAAACTATAAAGAAATATTAAAAGCAATACCTCAATTTGGAAGTGTTATTTTTGCTACAGGTATTTTTTGTACTTTTATAAACATATTTACCAATTATAAAATTAATATAAATAATATTCTTATCCTAAATTCAGCAATATCAGAAGCATTAAAAAGTATCTTACAAGAAATTTTAAGCAAACTTCAAAATGTTGGTTACATTTCTATAGGTGTTGGAATTTTAGTAATAATATTAGGAAACTTTATAAATACATATATCTATAAGAAAAATATAGAAGAAGAACAAATACAAAGGAGTTAAAAAATGGAGGAAATTAATTTAAAAGATTTATTGGACATGTTTTGGGGAAGAAAAATACAAATTTTCCTAATTATTCTTATTTTTGCAGTTATAGGAGTAATTTATACAGTTGGTTTTGTAGAGCCTAAGTATACTTCTTCAACAACACTAGTGTTAGCTACAGCCAATGTATCAGGACAATCGGAAACAGCCAATTCAATAACTACTACAGATGTAACATTAAATTCAAAACTTGTTTCAACATATAGTGAATTAGTAAAAAGTAAAAATATAATTAGAAAAGTAATTTCAAATATTGGGCTTAAAATTGATGAAGAAGAATTAAGAAAAAATGTCAAAGTTAATTCAGTTGAAGATACAGAACTTATTGAAATTTCTGTAACAAATGAAAACCCAACATATTCAGCCAAAATAGCCAATGAAATTGCTACAGTATTTACAGAAAAAGTTTCTGAAATTTACAATATAGATAACGTATTTATAGTAGACGAAGCAGAAGTAGCAAATGAACCATCTAATATAAACCATAAAAGAGATATTATAATATTTGCATTTATAGGAGCAGTAGTAGCTTGTTTATATGTTTTGACTGTTAATATGTTAGACACAACAGTAAAAACAGCCGAAGAAGTGGAACGAATATTTAAATTACCAGTATTAGCATCAATACCAATTTATGATGCAGAACCACAAAAGTCAAAAGGAAGAGGAGGTAGAAGATAATGAGAAAAGAAGTAGTAGTACAACAAGACCCCAAATCTCCAATTTCAGAAATATTTAGAACATTAAGAACAAATATCCAATTTATGAATACAAAAGGAAAGTTAAGAACAGTATTAATAACTTCAACCTTTGCAGGAGAAGGAAAAAGTTGGATATCATCAAATTTAGCAGTTACATTTGCACAAGCTGGAAAAAAAGTAATATTACTTGACGCAGATATGAGAAAAGGAAGACAATATTCAATATTTGGAGTATCACCTAGGCCAGGTCTTTCAAACTATTTGTCAGGAGTAGGTGCAAATGAAAATGAAGAAAAAACAAAAGAATTAATAGATTATATACAAGAAACACCAGTAAAAAACTTGTATTTAATGCCAGCAGGAAATATACCACCAAACCCATCAGAATTATTAATAACACCACAAATGGTAGATTTATTAGAACAATTAAAAGAAATTTGTGATATTGTTATTATAGATGGAACACCAAGCCAATTAGTTACAGACTCACTAATTTTAACAAGATTAGTAGATTCTACATTAATTGTAACAGCAAGCAAACAAACTAAAAAAGAAGATTTAAAAAGAGTAATAGCTAATATTCAAAATGTAGGTGGTAAAATAGCAGGGGTTGTAGTAAATAAACTAACTGTTTCAGCTAAAAAATATGAGCAATCATATTATTATGGATCTACAAATATGAATAGAGTAAAAACAAGTAACAATAGAAAAAGAAGCAATATTACATATCAAAAGGCTTCACATTTAGTGGAAAATAAAAATGATGGAGTAAAAAATAGAGAAGTACAAAACTCAAAAACTATAGATAATAAAATTAAAGATGAAGAAGAATTACCAAATGCATTAAATAAACAAAAAAACGAAAAAAGTGAAGAAGTTTTAATAGATAAAACACACGATATTTTAAAGCAAATAAATGAATATTTAGATGAGGAAAAGAAAAAATTAAAATAAGTATAAACAAAAGGAGAAGACAATGATAGATTTTCACACACATATACTACCAAACATAGATGATGGATCAAGAAGTATAGATGAAACATTTAATTTAATAAAAGAAGCAAAAAATGTAGGATTTGAAGGAATAATATCAACATCACATTATATGGAAAATTATTACGAAACAGATAAACCAGAAAGAGAAGTATGGATAAATGCAATTTATGAAAATTTACAAGCCAAAAATATAGACATAAGATTATACTTAGGAAATGAAATATATATATCAGAAAATCTTATAGAACTTTTAGAAAAGGGAAAAGCCTCTACAATAAACGATACAAGTTACGTATTATTCGAAATGCCACTGAACGAAGAACCAATGAATCTATATGATATAGTTTACCAAATGATACAATATAAATTAGTACCAATATTAGCACATCCAGAAAGATATAGTTATATACAAAAAGAACCAGATTTAGTATATGATTTAGTACAAAAAGGTGTACTAATGCAAGCAAATTATGGAAGTATAATAGGCCAATATGGAGAAAAGGCACAAATTATAGTAAAAAAATTACTAGAAAATAATTTAATACACTTTTTAGGTTCTGATGTTCACAGACAAAATACCATATATCCAAAAATACCAGAGTGTTTATCAGAAATTAATAGTATAATAGGAGAAGAAAAACTACAAGAACTGACTACAGAAAATCCAAAATTAGCATTAGGAAATAAAAGAATAGACATCAGAGGTCCACATAATATAGAATTAAGCTTTAAAGAAAAAATTATGATGAAATTCAAAAAATAGGGAAAAAGGGACGCCCTTTTTTCTCTATAGAAAAGAGTTGATTTGATATGAAAAACAAAAAGCTAAAGAAAATTTTAGTAATTATTGCAATTTTGTTAGCGATTATAGTTATAACCTTTATAACTGGCTTTATTATTTTTATGAATGATGTAAAAAAAGAGCAAAAAGCAGAAGAAGAGCAAATTGCAATTTTAGATTCGGAAGTAGAAAATATTAATGAATTAATGGAGACACAAACAACAATAGATGATGAAACTTTGCAGACCAAAACAAGTGGAGATTATGCTATCGTAGAAAATACTATAAAAGAACATATGAAACAATGGCAAGATATTGCTAATGAATGTAGCATGCTTTTAGAGGGAAAAGGATTAGAAAATGTTCTAACAATAGAGGACATTAAACAAAATGACAAAAATTTTAGCTTATCAAAACAAAAAATTATAAATCAAAGAGAAAGAGTACAAACAGATTATCAAAAATATGAAGAATTTTTTGATATAGAGAAAACATGGCAAAAAATTGAGGATAAAAATGTATCAGATTACTACAAACAGTTATATAAGTCATATTTCCAAAATAATGATACACTAGAAGAACAAAAGGCAAAAGTAGAAAATCAAAAGCAAAAATTACTTGAAGAATTAGATATTTTACAACAGATGGCAGAATTTTTAAGTAATACAACAAACGATTGGAGAATAGAAAATAATATAGTTACTTTTAATACACAATCAAATTATAATCAATATAATGATTTAATAAATAAGCTTGAAGAATTAAGAGAAAGTATGAAAGATTTATAAAATGAAAGGAAGTTATAAGCAATGAGAAAGTATTTTGGAACAGATGGAATTAGAAGAATTGCTAATACAGAATTATCACCAGATTTGGTTTATAAAGTAGCAAAAGCAGGGGCATATGTACTATCAAAACACACAGACCATACACCAACAATTTTAATAGGAAGAGATACACGTATTTCTGGGACTTTAATTGAAAGTGCAATGGTAGCAGGATTTTTAAGTTATGGTGCAAATGTTAAATTATTAGGAGTAATACCAACACCAGCAGTAGCATATTTAACAAGAAAATTGAATGCAGATGCAGGAGTAGTTATTTCAGCATCACATAATACATATGAATTCAATGGAATTAAATATTTTAGTAATAAAGGAACAAAAATTCCAGATAGCTTAGAAGAAGAAATAGAAGAAGTAATGGATTCAGGTAAATTAGAAGAACTAACAGCTGTAAATGATAAGATAGGAGTATCAGAATATAAATTAGATCTAATAGATGAATATGTATATTTTTTCAGAAAGAATTTTGATGATAATATTGAAAAATATAATAGAAAAGATTTTGTAGTAGGTATAGACACAGCTAATGGTGCTACATATAGTGTCGCAGAAAAGGTCTTTAAGGCATTAGGAATAAATTATAAAATTATAAATAATCAGCCTGATGGAATAAATATAAACCAAAATTGTGGTTCAACACATCTTGAAAATCTAAAAAAATTTGTATTAGAAAATAAGCTAAGCTTAGGAATTGCTTATGATGGTGATGGAGATAGATGTTTAGCCATAGATGAAAAAGGAAATGAAATAGATGGAGACAAATTACTAGCTATAATATCATCAAATTTAAGGAAAAAAGGAAAATTAAATAAAGATACAATAGTAGCAACAGTAATGAGTAACTTAGGACTAAATAAATATGCAAGAGATAATGGGCTAGAATTATTACAAACAAAAGTAGGAGATAGATATGTTCTAGAGGAAATGTTAAAAGATGGATTTAACTTAGGAGGAGAACAATCAGGACATATTATATTATTAGATTACAATCCAACAGGAGATGGAATTTTAACTTCATTAATGTTAATACAATCAATATTAGAAGAAGGGAAAAAAGCTTCAGAATTAAATGAAATTGTAAAATTATATCCACAAATATTAATAAATGCAAAAGTTAATGGAGATAAAAAATATGATTATGATAAAAATGAAGAAATAAAACAAGCAATAGAAAAATTAGAAAAAGAATTTGCAGGAAATGGAAGAGTTTTAATAAGACCTTCAGGAACAGAACCATTAGTAAGAGTTATGATAGAAGGAGAAGAGCAAGAATATATTACTAAAAAAGCTAAAGAAATAACAGAATTAATTGAGAAAAACTTGAAATAGAAGACAATAGATGTAATAAAAATGAAATACAACTGTAATATAAAAATAATATAATATAATTGAAATATTTAATAAATAATGTTATCATAAAAGTATAAAATAACTAAAGAAAACGGAGGGAAAAAGATGTTTTTATTTGATATATCAAACCCACTTACTTTATTATTAATGTTAGCAGTAACAGTACTATTAATTTTTTTAGCAAAAGAAATCAACAGAAGTGCAGTATCTGGAATAGTTTTATTTGGATATTTAATTATTTTAATAGTACATGTAGCGCAACTTACAACATTATCAGAAGAATATAGATATATGGTCTCAACATTAACTAGATGTTTAGCAATAGATTTTGTTTTTGTATTAATCAGTTTCTTTGCATATCTATGGGTAGATGATGTAGAAGCAAAAGTAAAAGGTAAGAAGAGTTATAGTAACAGTTTAGATTGGTTTTGGAAAAAAGTTTAAAAATTACCATTTTGGGAACGCGTCCTAAAATGGTAATTTTTCTATACAATAGGAAAGGGCAACTTTCCTATTGTATAAAAAATGCTTCGTTCTAACAAATGCACACGAATTTTACTAAAGTAAAATTAAATACATTAAGAATAAAAACAAAATAAATGAATATACATATATATGATAGACTAAAGATACAAGGAGATATATGTATGTTCAATGTTACTGTACTAAAAATGAAAGACATAATAAAATATATATTAGGCATGTTTATATTAATATTAATAATAATATTTGCAACAAATACAATAAATAAAGGAAAAAGCAAACAAAAACCAGAAAACGAAATAATTAAAAATGTAGAAAAAGGAATACAAGGATTAACAAGTAATACTTTTTTAGGCTGTTTAGAACAATCGATACCAGTCATGGGAAATATAAATAATAAGGATAATAATCACGAAAATAAAAATACTGTTAGTCAATTTAAAAATATACTTGGAACACAAATAAGTTCGATAAAATCATTAGAAACGCAAGAAAATAAAGAAAATATTACAGAAATCTCAGAAGAAAAACCAAAAGAACCAAAAGCACAGGAGAATGTAACAAATACATCAAAAAATAATGTGGAGGATATACAGACAGGTATTACAACGCAAATTATAACAAATAATCCGATAAGTGAATCTTTTAATACACAATATGGAAATGTAAAAATAAAAAACCAAACAGACTATCAGCTAACTCAAGAAATGATGACACCAGATATAACAATAGAAAATAAAAATATAGTACTATTTCATACACATAGCTGCGAAAGTTATACACCAAGTGAAGCATATCCATATACACAAACAGGAAACTTTAGAACGACAGATTTGAATTTTACAGTAACAAGAGTAGGGACAGAATTAGAAAATTATTTAAAACAGTATAATTATAATGTAGTACATAATACGGATTATCATGATTATCCAGCATATAATGGTTCATATACTAAATCATTAGCTACTGTAGAAAATATATTACAAACAACACCGTCAGATATAATAATTGATATACATAGAGATGCAATAGGAAGCAGAAGTGATTATGCACCGACTGTTAAGATTGGAGATGTAGACGAAGCAGCACAGCTAATGTTTGTAATAGGTACAAATAATGGAGGATTATGGCATCCTAATTGGAATCAAAATTTAAAGTTTGCAATAAAAATACAAGAAAAAGCAGAAGAAATGTATCCAGGACTTTTTAAACCAATGATGCTTACAACTTCAAGATATAACCAACATACAGGAAAATATGCCAGTATAATTGAGGTTGGGGCTACAGGTAATACTTTGGAACAGTGCCTAACAAGTATGAAATATTTAGCTAAAGTTATGAATGAAGTTTTAAAATAAATGAAAAAAATTATAGCTATAACAAATAAAATAGTTGTTACGATTTACTGGTATATAGGACATAATACATCATAAATATAGTATTTTGAATGTGATAGAAATAATTTTAGAAATTCTTTATTAATTTTTTGGGTAATGTTCACGTCGAGCGAAGCGAGGACTAAGTGAAAGGGTACCAAAAAATTAATTTAGAATTTTTTAAATTATGTATTGAACCGAAAAATACTATATTTATGATGTATTATGTCCTATACACCAGTGAATCGTAACTATAAATATGCAAAATTATAAAATTCAAGCAAATAGCTTGAATTTTTTTCCATATACAGATATAATGGCATAAGAAAATCTAAAGAAAAGAGGTAGATAATATGGCAGATATAAAATTAAACTTAAAAAATGCATCAATATCAAAAAAGAACATATTGGAATATACAGAAGTGATAGAAAACATACATAAAGACTTACATAAAAGAGCAAACAAAAAGGATGATTTTGTAGGTTGGCTAGAGTTACCAACCAATTATAATAAAAGAGAATTTGCAAAAATAAAAAAAGTAGCAAAAAAAATAGAAAAAGAATCAGATGTATTAGTAGTAATAGGGATAGGAGGATCATATTTAGGAGCAAGAGCAGTAATCGAAGCATTAACAAGTTCTTTTTATAATATGCTTCCAGAAAAACAAAGAAAAACACCTCAAATTTTATATGTAGGAAACAATTTAAGCCCTAATTACATAAATGAATTAATAGAATATATAGGAGATAAAGATTTTTCAGTAAATGTAATATCAAAATCAGGAACAACAACAGAGCCAGCAATAGCATTTAGAATATTTAGAGAAATACTAGAAAATAAATATGGAATAGATGAAGCCAGAAGTAGAATATATGCAACAACAGATAAAGAAAAAGGAGCATTAAAAACACTTGCTAATAAAGAAGGATATGAAACATTTGTAGTTCCAGACAATATAGGTGGAAGATATTCAGTATTAACAGCAGTTGGATTATTACCAATAGCAGTTGCAGGAATAGATATAGATAAATTAATGGAAGGAGCAAAAATAGCACAGGAAAGGTATAATGATCCAAATTTAAAATATAATGAGTGTTACCAGTATGCTGTAGCTAGAAATATTTTATACAAATTATATAAAAATACAGAAATACTAGTAAATTATGAACCAAAAATGCACTATTTTACAGAATGGTGGAAACAACTATATGGAGAAAGTGAAGGAAAAGATCAAAAAGGAATATTCCCAACAGGTGTAGACTTTACAACAGATTTACACTCAATGGGACAATATATACAAGAAGGAAGAAGGAATTTATTCGAAACAGTAATATCAATTGATAAATCTAAAACTGATATAAAAATAAATTCTGATGATGATAATTTAGATGGATTAAATTATTTAGCTGGAAAAGGAATGGACTATATAAATAAAAAAGCAATGGAAGGAACAATTGAAGCACATGTTTCAGGAGATGTACCTAATATTGTGATATCAATGAAAAAATTAGATGAACAAAATCTAGGAGAATTAATTTATTTTTTTGAAAAATCTTGTGCAGTGTCAGGAATGATTTTGGGAATAAACCCATTTAATCAACCTGGAGTAGAAGAATATAAGAAAAATATGTTTAGATTACTAGGGGGGACGTTCCTTTAATCCCGAAAATTAGGGAAAATGGGGACGGACCTATATAAAATTTAAAAAAAGGTCCGTCCCCATTTTCCCTAATTTTCGGGATTAAAGGAACGTCCCAGGAGTGCCAATAAGAAAGAAAGGTGAACGCAGATGATAATAAAAGAAAAATTTAGAACAGGATTAGATGATATAGGTAAGGAAAATTTGATCAAAAATAAATCAATATTAAGAATGTTTGAGAATATAGGAGCATATCATTCAGATATGATAAAATTCGGAGCAAATGAAATAGAAAAAACAAAAGCTAGTTGGGTTTTAATGGATTGGAAAATCAATGTAATTAAAAGACCAAAATATGGAGAGATTTTAGAAGTACAAACTTGGTGCAAAGATGGAGGGAAAATGCATACATATAGGGATTTTGAACTATATAATGAAAAAGGAGAATTGTGTGCAATTGGAACTTCAAAATGGGTTTTGGTAAACATAGTTACAGGAAAATTAATGAAGATAGAAAAAGATTTAATGGATAAATATACATTAGAGGAAAAAGATGTATTTAATCAAAAAGAATTGGACAAACTAAAAGTACCAGATAGTTATGTATCTAATATAATATATAAAGTGAGTAGAAAAGACATAGATATAAACAACCATATGCATAATTTATATTATTTAGACTTAGCATATGAAGCTTTACCACAAGAAATATATGAAAATGACAGACCATTTAATAAAGTTAGAATCTCATACAAAAAAGAAATAAAATTAGGAGATATAGTAAATTGTAAATATTCTAAAGTTGATAATAAACATATAGTTGTTATTATGGATAAAGAAGAACAGAAAGTACATGCAATAGTAGAATTAGAAAAATAGATATTGTAATATTTATATATATAGTGCATGGGATATAGCGTATAAATTTAGCATAAAAGCGAATAGAAAGTAATTATTTAGGAAAAATAATCAAAAAAAGTTGAAATTTGTAGAAAGTTTGTGGTATAATAGCCGTTAGTTGTTAATTAAAGGGAGGAAAAGTAAATGGTTAAAAATTTAAGAAAAACAAAAATAGTAGGAACAATAGGGCCAGCAAGTGAAAACAAATTAGAGGAATTATTTGATGCGGGACTAAATGTTACAAGAATTAATTATTCTCATGGAAGTTGGGATGAACAAGCAGAAAAAACAGAAAAAATAATAGAATTAAGAAAAGAGAAAGATATTCCAATAGCATTATTACTAGATATGCAAGGACCAGAAATTAGAACAGGAATGCTAGTAACAGGAAAAAATGAAAAAATAAAATTAGAAGATGGGCAAAAGTTTACATTAGTAAATGAAGATATTGTAGGAGATAAGGATAGAGTATCTGTTTCATATAAAAACTTATATCAAGATATAAAACCAGGATCAAAAGTCTTAATTGATGATGGAGCAATAGAATTAGTTGTTGATGAAATAGTAAATAAAGACATAGTTTGTACAGTAGTACATGGAAATGGTTTAGGAAGTAGAAAAACAATAAACCTACCAGGTACAGCAGTTAGACTTCCAGCATTAAAAGAAAAAGATATTCAAGATTTAAAAACAGCTTGTGAACATGATTATGATTATGTAGCAATGTCATTTACAAGAAACAAAGATGATATTGATCAAGTAAGAAAAGTATTAGATGAAAATGGCGGAAAAGATATAAAAATAATTACAAAAGTTGAAAATATTGAAGGATTACAAAATATGGAGCAAATAGTAGATTGTGCAGATGCTCAAATGATTGCTCGTGGTGATATGGCTACAGAAACTGATTTTACAGAACCACCAGTTATGCAGAAGAAATTTATAAAATTATCAAATAAAGAAAATAAGCCAGCTATAACAGCAACACAAATGTTAGAATCAATGACATATAATCCATTACCAACAAGAGCAGAAGCGAGTGATGTGGCAAATGCTATTTATGATAGAACAAGTGCAGTTATGTTATCAGGAGAATGTGCAATGGGAAAATACCCAGTAGAATGTGTAAAAACTATGGTTAAAATAGCAGACAGAATAGAAAGTGATATAGATTACTGGAAAAGATTTAAAAATAATGAAAATATAAAAATTGAAAAATTAGAAGATAAAATAGCATATTCTACATGTGTTATGGCTATGAATATGGATGCAGATGCAATTGTTTGTTATACAAATACAGGAGATTCAGCAAGAAAATTAGCAGGTTTAGGAGCAGGTTGCCCAATATTAGCTATCACAGATAGTAGAAGGACTTTTAATCAATTAGCATTAGTATGGAATGTTACACCAGTTTATATAGAAAGAACATCATCTATTGATAAAGTCATAGAAGATGGAATAGAAAAATTAAAAAATAAAGGAATTGTTGAAAAAGGTGATATGATTGTAGTTGCAGGTGGAGCAAAATGGTTAGAATCAGCAGAAGAAAGCAAAGTAATTGGTGGAATAGCAAAAATATAATATAAATATAAAATGACTATTGTTTTTATTGCAATAGTCATTTAAAAATTTTACAGTTCATTATACAAGTGAACCGTAACGAAAAAATATCAACACTTTTTAAAATATAACAATATTAGTAGATTTTTAAATTCATATATGATATACTGTATCAAAAGTCAAAAAGGAGATAAGAAAATAAAATGAAGCCAATAGTAGCAATAATAGGAAAACCCAATGTAGGAAAATCAACATTCTTTAACTACTTAGTAGGAAGCAGAATATCAATAGTACAAGACACACCAGGAGTAA
Organism: uncultured Clostridia bacterium; assembly: GCA_944386175.1. GTDB lineage: Bacteria > Bacillota > Clostridia > TANB77 > CAG-508 > CAG-269. Next base: position 6,574 of record CALXAB010000010.1, on the reverse strand, counting down.
CAAGAGACAGAATATATGCAGAAACAAATTGGAGAGGAAGAGACTTTACATTAATAGATACAGGAGGAATAGAACCAGAATCAAATGATATAATATTATCACAAATGCGAGAACAAGCAAATTTAGCAATAAACATGGCAGATGTAATAATATTTTTAACAGATATAAGACAAGGAGTAACATCAGCAGATAAAGAAATAGCATTAATGTTAAAAAAATCTGGAAAACCAATAGTTTTAGTATGTAATAAAGCAGACAATTTTGAAAAAGATAAAGAAGAAATATACGAATTTTACAATTTAGGAATAGGTGAACCATATCCAATATCAGCAACAAATGCATTAGGAATAGGGGATGTACTAGATAAAATATATGAAAGTTTTCCTGAACAATTAGAAGATGAGCAACAAGAAGATACAATAAAAGTAGCTGTAATAGGAAAACCAAATGTAGGAAAATCATCATTAATAAATAAAATTTTAGGAGAAAATAGGTTAATTGTAAGCAACATAGCAGGAACAACCAGAGATGCAATAGATACACAATTTGAAAATGAAAAAGGAAAATATATATTAATAGACACTGCAGGAGTAAGAAAGAAAAATAAAATAAAAGAATCAATAGAAAAATTTAGTATAATGAGAACTCTGCTTGCAATAGAAAGAGCAGATGTATGTTTAATGATGATAGATGCATTAGAAGGAGTTACAGACCAAGACGCAAAAATAGCAGGAGAAGCCCACGAAGCAGGGAAAGGTGTAATAATAGTTGTAAATAAATGGGATGAATACGAAAAAGAAACAGGAACATTAGAAAAATATGAAAAAGATATATATAGTAAGCTATCTTATTTATCATATGCACCGATAATATTTATATCAGCGAAAACAGGACAGAGAGTTCATAAACTGTTTGATTTAATAAACCATGTAAATGAACAAAATAGTATGAGAATATCAACATCAATATTAAATCAAGTAATAAATGAAGCAATATCAATAGTTCAGCCACCAACAGACAAAGGGAAAAGATTAAAGATATTTTATGGAACGCAAGTTTCTACAAAACCACCAACATTTGTAATTTTTGTAAACAACAAAGAACTATTTCATTTTTCATATGAAAGATATATAGTAAATCAAATACGAAAAGAATTTGGTTTAGAAGGAACGCCGGTAAGGATAATTGTAAGAGAAAAAAATCAAAAAGAAGCGGAAAAAGAAGGATACTATTAATATGTAATATGTGCCAAAGTTGTCAAAGGGGACGGGCTATTTTGGCACACCCAGTTGGTAAATTGTATTTGATTAATAATAAGTGTGCCAAAATAGCCCGTCCCCTTTGACAACTTTGGCACAAAAAGGAGGAAAAAATATGGCTTTATATATAGTAATGGCAATAATTGCCTATTTAATAGGTAGTATAAGTTTTTCAGTTATTATAAGCAAAAAAATGGCTGGATTTGATGTAAGGGAAAAAGGAAGTGGAAATGCAGGCAGTACAAATATGCTACGTTCAGTTGGAAAAAAGGCCGCAGCTATTACCTTAATATGTGATGTTCTAAAAGGTGTTGTAGCAATAATATTAGCAATAATTCTAGGAAATATTTTTAAGGATTCAAATAAAGAATTGTTATTACAAATTGCTGGTGTTGCAGTAGTGTTAGGACATACTTTTCCAATATTTTTTGGATTTAAAGGAGGAAAAGGCGTGGCAACATCTTTGGGAATATTACTTATGAGTAATTGGCAAATAGGATTAATTTGTTTGGTGTTTGCATTAGTTTTGATGATTTTAACACGAATGGTTTCGCTAGGTTCATGTATGGCAGCAATATTGTTTCCAGTATTGACACTATTTATAAATGAACATTATACCGTTCTAACCGAAGGAAAAAGTGGAAATGTATATTTCATATATAGTGTGATTATGGCAATAATAGTATTATACAATCATAGAAGTAATATAAAAAGAATATTAAATGGAACAGAAAACAAATTAAGTTTTAAGAAATAATATAAAATAGTATATACAATAATTTAGACCAAAAAATAATATAAAATATAATAGTAAAAAATATAAAATTAAGTTAAGAAACAATATAATAGTATAGAAAAATGAATAAATATATTTCATTAAGGACTAATAGAAAAATGAATAAATATATTTTAAAAATTAATATAAAAACAATAAATGTAAAAGAAATTTAAAATATTAAATAAATAATACAAAGGAGTAGATTTAAAGTGAAAAATATAGCAATAATAGGAAGTGGAAGCTGGGGAATAGCACTTGCGACACATTTATCAAGAAATGGAAATAAAATAAAAGTATGGTCATTTGACGAAGAAGAAAAGAATTTAATTAATAACGAAAAAAAATGTAAATTTTTACCTGGTTTAAAGTTGCCAGATAATATAGTTTGTTCAAACGATTTTGAAGAAGTAATAAAAGATACAGAATTCATATTACATGTAACACCATCAAAATTTACAAGAGAGACATTTAAACAATATAAAAAATATGTAGGGACAAAGCCAGTTATAATATGTTCAAAAGGATTTGAAAAAGAAAGCCTAAAAACATTAGACGAAGTAATGCAAGAAGAAATGCCAGATGTAAAAATAGGAGTATTGTCAGGACCAAGTCATGCAGAAGAAGTATCAATAGCAGTACCAACAGTATTGGTTATTGCATCAGAACATAGGGAAATATTAAAATTAATACAAGATACATTTATGTGTACAGAGATGAGAATATATACATCAGATGATATAAAAGGAGTAGAATTAGGAGGAGCATTAAAAAATATCATAGCATTTTGTGCAGGAGTAGCAGCAGGAATAGGATTAGGAGATAATACATTTGCAGCTTTGATAACTAGAGGTCTAGGAGAACTAACAAGATTAGGTGTAGAGTTAGGAGGCAGGAAAGATACATTTTATGGACTAAGTGGATTAGGAGACTTAGTAGTAACATGTCTTAGTGAACATAGTAGAAATAGAAAAGCAGGAAAATTAATAGGTCAAGGAAAAACATTAGAAGAAACAAAAAAAGAAGTAGGAATGGTAATAGAAAGTATAGATAATATCGAAGTAGCCTATGAACTTTGCAAAATTCACAATGTAGATATGCCAATAGTAGAAAGTGTATATGAAGTTATTTATGGAAAGTTAGATCCAAAAACAGCAGTAAACAATTTAATGACAAGAGCAAAGAAATCTGAAAATTACCAGTTTGGAGACGTGGCCAAAATTGGAAATTATTAATGCAAATAAAAAGTAAAAAATTCCAATTTTGGACGCGTCCCTAAATTGGTGAATAATACATAAAATAAAAGTAAATAATAAAAAAGAAAACTATATTTGGAGGGATTAGGATGGAATTTTTTGATAAACTTGGAAAAAAAGCATCAGAAGCATATAAATTTACAGCAGATAAGACAGGAAAATTAGCAAAAGAAACAAAATTAAAATTTAAAATGTCAGAATTAAAATCTCAGATAGAAGATTTATATGTAGAAATAGGAAAAAAGGTCTACGAAAAGCATATAAGAGAAGAAGATATATGTATAAAAAAAGATCTTGAAGAGCAATGTACAAAAATAGATGTATTAGCACAAGAGATAGAAAATTTACAAAATGAAACATTGGAATTGAAGGATAAAAAGCAATGTCCAAAATGTTACAAAGAAGTAGATAAGGAAGATAAATATTGCAAAAATTGTGGTGAAAAATTAGAAAAAGAAAATAGAGAAGAAAATGAGGTAAAACAAGTAGAACTATTGAATGATGTAGAAGACACAAAAGTAGATATAGATGAAGAAATAGACAGAAATGAAGAAGATAAATTAAATAATGAGTTTGATGAAGATGAAACAAACAACGAAAATAATGAAGATGAAGAAAAAATAGAAAATCAAATTGATATAAAAGATTTGCAAGATGAAAGTCAAGAAAAAACAAATTTAGAGAAAACAGTAGAGATTGAATCACATGTAGATGAAAATGAACTTAAATAATGAATTCTAAGTTCATTTTTATGTAAAAAGTAGGGTATATAGAAAGGAATAATGTAGAAAATGAAACTAGTAGTACAAAGAGTAAAAAATGCAAAAGTAGAAGTCGAAAATAAAATTGTAGGAAATATAAATAAAGGATTTTTAGTGTTATTAGGAGTTACACATAATGATAATAAAGAGGTTGCTGATTATTTAGTTAGAAAATTATGTAATTTAAGAGTTTTTGAAGATGAAAACGAAAAAATGAATTTATCTATAAAAGATGTGCAAGGAGAATTGTTAATAGTTTCTCAATTTACATTATATGCCGATACAACAGGAGGAAATAGACCATCTTTTATAAATTCAGCTAAACCAGAAGAAGCCAACAAATTATATGAATATTTTTGTGAACAATGTCAAAAAAATGAGATAAAAGTAAAAACAGGTATATTTGGAGCTCATATGGATGTTTCTTTGTTGAATGATGGACCAGTTACAATTATATTAGAAAAAGAAAATTAGTAAGGATATCTTTCGAATAAATATTTTATAATATTATCAGCATTAGTATCAGTAACTTTAATAAAAGTATTTTTATCTAAAGATATCCACATACTAATAAAATATTTTTCAATATTATCTATAAAAATACCAATAATTTCTGCTAATTCAATCGGATTAGCATATTTTTTTTCCCAATTTAATTTAGTTTCTATATTTAAATTTGTATTATAAAAACTACTAAGAAATCTATTTAATTCACCTTTTTTTTCGCTAAATAAATTTACAGTTGCATTCATTTGCTAAAAAAACCCCCAATAAAAACACATAAAATAAACATTTATAAATTTAGTATAAAGTTTTTATAAAATTTTATACATAGAATAAAGTAAAAGAAAAATGTAAATAATAGTAAAAAAACTAAAATAGAACTACTAAAATATAAAAGGAGTGATTTATAGTGAAAAAATATAGAATAATTGCTTATATAGTTTTAATAACAGTAATAATTATTATTAGTTCAGTTATATATGTAAATGCAAATAAAAATCCAGAAGAAGATGAAAAACAAAAAGTATCATCAGAAATGGAATTTTTAGAAGATAAATTATTAGATTTATTAAATATGATGAATAATATCCAAACTAGCAAATACAAGGTTACAGTAAAAGAAGTACCAACTGAAACACAAGGAAGTAAAAAAGAAAATACGTCAAGTTCTGAAAATCAATCTAGTGAAAGTAGTAGCCAAGGAGAAAATAAAAGTGAAGAAAATAGTAATACTCGAGGTTCAGACAGCGAAGGGTCAAGTAGTCAAAGTTCATCAGAACAAAGTAATGGTGAAGAAAGTAAAAAATATGAGCTAGAATTAAATGGTATTTTAAGCGGGAATCAACAAATAGACTGGAAGAATGTTAAAGGAGAAATCGAAGAATTATACATTTCAGTGCCAACAATCACACTAGATTTGTATGAAATAAACATTAATAAAGACGAAATATTAAATTTTAACAAAGAATATGATAATCTAATTGCAACTGTAAAAAATGAAAATAAAGAAGAAGTATTAGGAATATTAAATAATTTATATTCATATATGCCAAAATTTGTTCAAAATACAAATGATGATAATTCATATAAAACTGTAGTTGAAACAAAAAGTTATATAATTAGTGCATATTCAAAATTAGATACAGAAAATTGGGATAGTATTAATGATGATATAAAAAAAGCCATTGATATTTATTCAAAACTATTAACAGATACAAATATAGATAAGGAAAAACAATATTCATTAAATAAATCTTATGTCATATTAAATGAAATTCAAAATGCAGTAAATATAAAAGATAAATCAGTTTTTTTAATAAAATATAAAAACTTAATTGAAGAACTTAATAATATATAAATATAAACTATAAATTTAATCTAACTCTAATAAGAAACAATATGAAACTTTAAGTTACTTAGGATCAAAGTGAAAATAAACAATTTTTATTTTCAAAATATAGTTAATATATATTATAAAATAACGTAATTTTTTAATTTTGATGTACTATTTATGACATAAATTGGAATTATAATTATAATCAATGGATATACAACATAAATTGACAAAATATATAGAAATTTAAATATTTTTATGTTATAATGTTAAATGAAGTAAATCGAATAGTCGCTGGTAAATATCCGAAAGGAATTACGAGAGGAAAGTCCGGGCTCCATAGAGCAAAGATGCTAGATAACGTCTAGTGAGGGAAACCTTAAGGAAAGTGCAACAGAAAATAACCGCCTCTTTAGAATAAGACGAGGTAAGGGTGAAAAGGCGAGGTAAGAGCTCACCGCTATCATGGTGACATGATAGGTCAGTGTAAACCCCATCTGGAGCAACACCTAACAAAGAAGATTAAGCCTGCTCGGCACCTTCTTGAATTGCGTGGCTTGAAATATATAGTGATATATATTCTAGATAAATGGCTATTTTAAATGACAGAACCCGGCTTACAGATTTGCTTTTTTTTAGGGGACGTTCCTTTAATCCCTAAAATTCGGGATAATGGGGACGGACCT
>CALXAB010000009.1 GCA_944386175.1 uncultured Clostridia bacterium | reverse complement strand
CTACTCAGATTACATAACTATTATTTTTGTACATTCTTATTTTTGATTTTTTGTTCATTCATATATTGACATTTATAGCTACATATTTCGTTTTTCCATACTCTATCTCTTCTGATAAAGTGTAACTCCCTATCCTTTCTATTTCTCCTTTTTTCAATATAATAGTTTTTTTTGATTTGCTTTGTATTCGTATAGATTTCCTCATTTTTCCTCCTTGCCAATCAGCTTTTAATTTAAGTTTACTGGTTGCCTATATATTTTTTAACTGCCCCTTAAATTAGAATAGGAACTTCTAAAAAAATATATTCATATATTAACATAAATCCCATATCTTTTCAACTGTAATTACTTATTTTTTCTATATTAAGTAATCTATTGTATTTTGCTACTCTATCAGTTCTACATGGTGCTCCAGTTTTTATTTGCATAGCATTTATTGCTACCGCAATATCAGCTATTGTAGTATCTTCCGTTTCTCCAGACCTATGAGAAATTATCGTTCTATATCCATTTTCTTTTGCTAACATTATTGTATCTAATGTCTCCGTCAAAGTTCCTATCTGATTAGGTTTTATTAATATTGCATTTGCAACATTTTTTTCTATACCTCTTCTTAATCTTTTAGGATTTGTTACAAATAAATCATCTCCTACTAATTGAACATCTTTTCCTAACTTCTGAGTTAATATCTCCCAACTTTTCCAATCTTCTTCTGCTAATCCGTCCTCAACTGATTTTATAGGATATTTGCTACATAAATCAACTATATAATCTATCATTTCTTCTTTGCTTTTTAACACTTTTGTTTTCCAAAAATAATATCCATCTTTGCCAATTTTATCTGCTTCTTCAAACATCTCTGTACTTGCTATATCTAGAGCTAAAATAAAATCCTTGCCAGCTTCATAACCTGCTTTTTTAATTGCTTCTAATATAACTTCTATTGCTTCTTCTTCATTATCCAAATTTGGAGCAAATCCTCCTTCATCACCAACTGCTACACTGTATCCTTTTTTCTTTAATACACTTTTTAGAGTATGATATACTTCTACACCTCTTTTTAATCTTTCGGCAAATGTAATATCACCTATTGGCATTATCATAAATTCTTGTATGTTTATATTATTATCTGAATGTTTTCCACCATTTAATATATTCATCATAGGAACTGGCAATTCTTTTGCATTTACTCCTCCTATATAACTATATAACTCCATTCCTAATGAATTACTTGCTGCTTTTGCTACTGCTAAAGAAACACCTAATATAGCATTTGCCCCTAAATTTGATTTATTAGGTGTATCATCTAGCTTTATTAATTCCTCATCTATTTTCCTTTGTTCATATACATTCATTCCACATATTTTTTTAGCAATTTTTTTATTTACATTTTCTACAGCTTTTTGAACACCTTTACCCATATATCTCGCTTTATCACCATCACGTAATTCAACTGCTTCAAAACTTCCTGTAGAAGCTCCAGATGGTACAGAAGCAATACCTGAAAATCCTCCTTCTGTTACAACTTCTACCTGAACTGTTGGATTTCCTCTTGAATCTAATATTTCTAGTGCTTTAACTTCTTCAATGGCTAAAAAATCTCTCATACTTAATCTCATTCCCTTCTCTGCATATTTATAACAGTAACATAATACTATACTATATTATATTAATAAGCTTTTGGTAAATTCTTCTTTTTTATTATTTACTTAATTAGAGATTTTTATTCAAAAGGAAATAGGCATGTCTTTTTATTAATTTGGGGACGCATCCAAAGTTGGAATCTTTTGAATAAATATTTCAAACAAAATAATTGAAATATAAAATTCAAATTCCAATTTTGGACGCGTCCCCAAATTTGTATTTTTCTATTTAGCAAGTTCAATAATATTATCCATTATTTCTTTTGTTATATTATCTAACATTTGTTTATCTTTCTCATTTCTATATTTACTATAGTCGAGCGGTTTTCCATAAGTTATAGTAACCTTTCTATTTTCTTTTGTTCCTCCTTTTATTCCACAAGGTACTACTTTAGCTCCGCTTCTAACCGCAAAAAAAGCCACACCATCTTTTGCTTTTTCTCCTTTTTCCATACCATTCCTAGTACCTTCTGGAAATAAAGCTATACATTGACCATTTTTTAAAGCTTTCAATGATTCCTTAATTGCAGTAATGTCTTTTTCGTCTCTTTTCACTGGGATAGCTTCAAAAACCCATCCTAAAAAAGATAAAAATTTATTTTTATATAATTCTTCTTTTGCTAAGAATCTCATATCTCTTTTAGCTGTTACTACCATTAATGGTGGATCTAGATATGTTCTATGATTTCCACAAAAAATTATTGGACCTTCTTTTGGTATGTTTTCTAGTCCATTTATTTCTGCTCTATAATAAATTTTACACCATATATATATTGCACCCCTTACAATCCATTTTATGACTTCTTTAAATGTTTTCTTCATTTTCTAGTTCCTCTCTTTCAGACCAATTTGACAATTTGTATATAATTATTTTTTGTCTTAATTTCTTTTTAAGACATTTTCTAGTCCTCATCTTTTTTTGTTTTGCCCAAAAGTAATTTGTTTTTCTAATTTTAAACATATTTTTAAATAACAATTAATTTTTTCCAATTTTGGACGCGTCCCCAAATTGGTGATTTATGATTTCGATTATTTTTTTTGTTACTTCTTCTATAGTTAAATTGCTTGTATCTACATATATCGCATCTTCTGCTTTTTTTAATGGTGCTACATTGCTTGTTTTGTCATTATGGTCTCTGAATTTTATATTTTCTAATATTTCTTCATAATTTGATTCTATTCCATTTTCTTTGTTTTGTTTCATCCTTCTTTTTGCTCTTTCTTCAGGTGTTGCATCTAAATATATTTTTACATTTGCATTTGGAAATACGTTTGTTCCTATGTCTCTTCCTTCCATTATCACGTTTTTCCCTTCTGCAATTTTTCTTTGGAAGTCAACCATTTTTTTTCTTATTTCTGGTATATGTGATACTTGTGATACTATTTTGTTTACTTCTTTACTTCTTATTTCTTTTGTAACATCTTTTCCATTTAAAAACACTTTTTCTTCTTTTTCTATTTTTTTAAATTCTATCTTAATTTCGTTAAGTAAACTTACTATTTTACTTTCTTCTTCTAATTTATATCCTTTATTGATTGTTGCTAATGCTACACATCTATACGTTGCTCCTGTATCAATATTAATTAGCCCTAATTTTTCTCCTACTAATTTTGTTATTGTCCCTTTACCACTACCTGATGGTCCATCTATTGCTACTACAAATGACATTTTTTCCTCCTTCTAGATTAGAATAATAAATTTGAAGTTTTTTATATTCTACTAAGTTTTTATATTAAATTTTATTATATTTTATTATATTTTTATCTTTAACTTTAATGTATTTTTACTCTGAATTCTATAGTATTATTTATTATTCTACTTTCAAATTTGCTATATTTTTATCTTAATCTTTTTTATGTTATTTTTCAGGTCAAATTTTTATTTATTGTCTTTTTCTGGTACAAATATATTCTTTGCAACTACATTTAATTCTACTACATTCATTGATGTCAATTTTTCTATCTCTTTTCTTGCTTTTCTTTTGAATTCATTTATACCATCTATTACATTATATCCATAATAAACTGTAACTTCCATATAGATTTTTGCACCATCACCATAATTTTCAACTCTTAACTTTAATATTTTGTATATTGCTGGTGTTTTTGAAGCTAAATATTCTAATATTTGTCTAAACACTGTATCTGAGATAGTAAAATTTCCTAGATAACTAAATGTTGGTCTTATAATTGATTTTTCTGATATATATGGGTCTTTGCCTTTTCCTTTTGATTTAAATATTTGTAATGGATCTAGCAAATATCCTGAAAAGTCTTTTTTTATCTGGAATGTTGGCACAGGTATTACATGTTTTCCTTCTGTTACTCTTATTCTTCTTGCTGTTTCCATTTCTTGCTGTGTAGCTACATCATTTATATATACTGTTTCTGATATTTCTGGTAATCCTAAATTTAAAGCTATTTTTTGTACCATTCCATCTGATGTTCCTAATATTAATATACTTTGTGGTTTGTATTTTTTGAATGCTTTTATTATTTCTTGTCTTTCTTCTTCCTTGTAAAATAATGCATGTTTTACTGTTTCTATCTTTGTTGGTGCTTTTTTAGCTGATTCTCCTGCTATTACTTCATTATCATGGATTAGTAGTCCATCATCTATTATAAAATGAATATCTTTTTCACTTGCTACCATTTGTGCTCTATAACTTTTCCCTGTTCCAGATGGTCCAACAAATGCATACACTTTTATTTTATTTCCCAATAATTCTTTTAATAACATTTTTTTGTCCTTTCTTTTTTCTTTAACATTTTACTACAACTATAGTAAAAGTTCAAGAAGAAATTTTACATGGTAAAATTCATATTCAACATGTATTATATATCAAAATTATACAATTTGATTCTTTTTTCTATGTCTTTCCATAAATTTGTTTTTATTTACTTTCCTGTCTATTATTTAAATTTTTTCTTCTTAATTGTCCACACGCTGCATCAATATCTGATCCTAGTTCTCTTCTTATTGTTGCTACTATACCATGTTCATTTAAATAATCTCTAAATTTTATAATATTCTCATTTGAAGATTTTGTATAACTACCATTTTCAATTTTATTAATTGGTATTAGATTAACATGACAAAGCATTCCTTTTAATAGTTTTACAAGTTGTTTTGCATCTTCTAAATTATCATTATTGTCTTTTGCTAAAGCATATTCAAATGATATCCTTCTATTAGTTTCTTTTATATAATCTTTACAGGCTTGCATTAGCTCTTCAATTTTATATGTATTATTTATTGGCATCATACTACTTCTTTTTTCATTTGTTGTTGCATGTAATGAAATTGATAATGTACATTGAATTTTTTCTTCTGCCAATTTATATATTTTTGGAACTAAACCACTTGTGGATATACTAATATGCCTTGCTCCTATATTTAATCCTTTAGGATTATTTATTATATGTATTGCATTTACTACATTTTGATAATTATCCAATGGCTCTCCTATTCCCATAAACACAATATTAGAAATTCTAATATTTTCATCTCTTTCGATTGATAATATCTGTTCTACTATTTCTCCTGATGTTAAGTTTCTAACAAATGGTATTCCTGTAGATGCACAAAATTTGCATCCCATTTTACACCCTATTTGTGAAGAAACACATATACTATATCCATGATGATATTTCATTAATACTGATTCTATTGCATTTCCATCTAGTATATCAAATAAGTATTTTATTGTTCCATCTTTTGATTGTAGCTTTTTTAAAATTTTGTAATTACATATAGTGTAATTTTCTTCTAATTTTTTTCTCAATTCTAATGATAAGTTTGTCATTTCTTCAAATGATGTTACTTTCTCTTGATATAACCATTTGAATATTTGCTCTGCTCTAAATGGTTTTTCTCTTAAATTTATTATTTCTTTTTTTAGTTCTTCTAAATTATAGTCTTTTATGTTTTTCATTTTTTCTGAATCCTTTCTAAAAAGATTATTTTAATTAACATTAGTAAATATTTTATTATTAAATTCCTACTTACTTTTATATTGGCTTTTTTAAATTTTTTAGATAAAACCCTTTTGATTTGCCTTTTTATTATATAATAAATTACATTAGATTGCAAAGAAAAACAGAAAATATTAATATCCTGTAACATCAGATACTTCTGCTATTGTTTTACAATCTTGACTTGCACGCATTACCTCCTCTAACCGTTTTTTATTTTCTTCTGGTGAAACTCTCATTTTGTTTTTCCTCCTAGTTTGAAATATTTTGTACATAAAAATTTTCATGATATAAAAATAAAAAAGTCAAAGTTAGTCTTTAACTTTTTTATTTTTACATCATTTATTTTTTTTAATTTCCCTTGGTATCACAATATTTGTAGGATTAATTTTTTTAGAGGTCAATAAACCTTCCAATTGCTCCATAATTAAATACTCTTCTTTTAAAAAAAGCATCATCAACTTTTTTCGAATTTTATCAAATTTACTTTCTTTCCTTACTATTAATCCAGTTTCCAAAATTTTAGGCATAATATCACCTTACCTTTTATAGGAATTTTTCAATTATTTATAACTATACATGGAATTTTCTAATTATTGCCTCTTTTACATCTCTTGCACATAATGCTAATGTTAATATTAAATTTAAGATAGATATACATGTTGCAACTATTCCTAATATCGGTTCTTCAATTAATTTTTCAGTTATTAATATTACTGGTACCATACTACATAACACTATTATCAATTGATAGATTGCATATCGAATATATTTTTTATGACTTACTATAGTAAGTATTAACATCGTTAAATTTGCTATTATTATGATTATAGGTATCGCAATACTTAATGACCATCCATTAAATCCCAACCTATAATCTATATATACGGTTAATAATGAGATTGCTATTGTTTGAATTAGAACATGCCCAGCTATATTTATATTTTTATTTATTGCATATAAAACTGTTATCCACACATAAACTATCCCACTATTTGTAAGTGCTGCCCATGGGATTTCTGGAGTTATTAATTTATTTATTATTAATAATATAATAGCTAATAATATAGAAGCTAGTATCGAACTTTTTATTATAAAATCACTTTTATTAGCATTAATTTTTTGAGGATATATCATCTAAAACACCATTACTTTCTATTTTTACTTTTATTCCTTTACTTTGTAAAAAATGATAAAATTCTTTTTCGATATTATTATCTTTTAATATTGATGTAAATGTGAATGCCATTTTATTTTCAAACGTACATCCTGAACATTTAATTTTTTCTACTGGTTCTGGTGCAATTAACATTAGAAAATAATCTATAAAGTCTCTATATTTTCCAATTATACCTATTCTTCCTATATTAGAAAATGTAATCGTTGTATATTTTCTAATTTCTATATAGCTTAATCTTACTAATGCCTTTTTTATTTCCAAAGGTACTATTTTTATGAATGGATTATTTCCTATTTTTACATTTGCAGACATAGTTTTTAATATTTCTTCTTCTGTTAATTTTTCTTTAAAATCTTTTTTTACAAATTCCAGTATTTTTTCAAAAGTGTCCAAACCGTCTTTTTTTATTTCCGCTTCTAAAGTTATATATGAAAAAAAGTTTGACATTGTTTTAGAAACAAAATATTTTTTTAGATTTACTGGAATACATACTTTTATTGGTTTTTTACTATTAGTCTTTAGATAATTTTGTTTATATATAGCATAAATTAAAACTGCTGATAAATATTGTGTTACAGTTACATCATTTCTTTTACACTCTTCTTTTAATTTATCTAGTTCTATTATTTCATGAATCGCTGAAACTGCTCCAAGACCTATTTTATTTCCTTTTAGAACATATGCTTTTTTTGTAGAAGCATTTGACTTTGCTTTTTTATCATAATTTTTTACATAACTATCTTCTGTATTATATTCAACTTTTCTTATTTGTCTTTCTTTCTCTTTAAACACATCTGGATGTAATAATTCTAAATATGTATATACTATTTCTCTAAAAAATATTGTGCCACTTCCTCCATCTGTTAAAGAATGAAATATATCTATATTAATTTTTTTATCAAAATATGTAACTTTAAATAAATAATTATTGTTTCTTCTTGGATTTATATATTTACAAGGATAATCCTTTTCTTTTTCAATAATTGGTTTTTTATTATTTTCTTCAAAATAGTACCAAAAAAATCCTGCCTTCATTCTTACTTTAAAAGACTTATACTTTTCTAATGCTATATTTACAGCCTGTTCCAGAATTTTAGAATTTACTTTTTCTTTTAATAAAACTGACAATCTAAAAACTGTACTATATTTTTTCCCAGTAGAAATAGGGAATATTTTTGCTGAATTATCCAATTTTCTCCAATATAATTTATTATGCATTTTTAACCTCTTTTTTGTGCCAAAGTGCCAAAGGGGACGGGCTATTTTGGCACACTTTCGTTATATTTACATCAAAACATGTTTTTTTTGATGCATTTTTAAATTTTTTAAAACAATTTAAGTTTATAAATCATTAACCAAATCATTATATGCTTTTTGTACTAACTCTTTTTCATCTTCTTCATTTTGAATTATCCATATGTGTGATGCCTTTTCGTATTCTTTTACTTGTATTTCTATACCTTGTTCCTCTGCCTTTTTTTGTAATATATGAACATCTGGATTTAATATATCATATGTTCCTGTATATATGATTACATTTTTTAATTTTGATAAATCTCCTTCTATGGGGTTTACTAAATAACTATCTATTCCATCTTCCCTAGCATATGCTAATCCTGCTAGTTTTAATGTTTCTTTATTTAGTTGTTTATCAAATTTTTGTACTTCATCTATTTCAGGATTTGTTAATTTGACATCTAACCATGGAGATATTAATATTGTTTTGTTTGGCATTTCTATATTTTCTTCACACAATTTTTCTTCTAATGCTAAACCTAATCCACCACCAGCTGAATCTCCCATTATTACTAGATTTTCTGCCTCTATGTGGTCTATTATTTCTTTATATAATGGTACTACCATTCTAAATACATCTTTATAGCTATATTTAGGTGATAGCGGGTAATCTGGAAATATAATTGTTGCTCCTGTATCATTCACTAAATTTTCTAAGAATTCCCAATGATTTTGTGTTGCTTCTGCCATGTATGAACCACCATGGAAATATAAAATTGTTAAATTTGCTTTCTCTACATTATTAGGTGTTATTATAAATATATTTCGCCCCATAAATTGCTTGGCTTCTACTTTACATGTGTATTCATTCTGTCTTGGCATTTTGGTTTGTATATCTACTAACATAAAATATGCTATTATTAGTAATATTGATACCATTACAATTATGGCTAATCCTATTATTGTTTTTAGTATTTTTGCTTTCATTTTTTTCCTCTTTTATTTTTTTCTTATATTATCATAAATATCAATAAATGACAATGAATTTTTTATTAATTATTATGTTGTATTTATTTATTTGATTTACGATTAACAGCTATACAGTCAGTACAACAATAAATATAATATTTTAAGTAACTGTAGAGGTGTTAGTTAGAACATTTGATATAATATTTGAATAAAAATTAATTATATGGTATAATTATGTTATCAATCAAAGGAGGATTTGCATTATGACAGATAAGAGAAAAGAAGTTTCCCCTATTGTGGAAACACCAGAAGAAAAATTGGAGCGGATTAAAAGAGACCGTGAGCGGTTTCTAAATCCTGATCCAAATCTACGTCCTTATTTTGGAAGAATTGTTTATGATGATTCTCCTGGGGAAGCTTCTGGGCGGGAACTATAGTCCTTAAAAAAACCTGACACTTTTTTGTGTCAGGTTTTTTAGGTGATGTTCTTCAAGATTGCCATTAGGGACGGGTTATTTTGGCACAACTAGGGGACGTTCCTTCAATCCCTAAAATTCGGGAAAGTGGGGACGGACCTTGAGATTGCCATTAGGGACGGGCTATTTTGGCACAACTAGGGGGACGTTCCTTCAATCCCTAAAATTCGGGAAAGTGGGGACGGACCTTGAGATTGCCATTAGGGACGGACTATTTTGGCA
The DNA here is from genome assembly GCA_944386175.1 of uncultured Clostridia bacterium. Lineage (GTDB taxonomy): Bacteria > Bacillota > Clostridia > TANB77 > CAG-508 > CAG-269. Next base: position 37,414 of record CALXAB010000009.1, on the reverse strand, counting down.
CACTTTAGTTTAATAATTTTAAAAAAATTGATTATAAATTAAGTGTGCCAAAATAGTCCGTCCCTAATGGCAATCTCAAGGTCCGTCCCCACTTTCCCGAATTTTAGGGATTGAAGGAACGTCCCCCTAGTTGTGCCAAAATAGCCCGTCCCTAATGGCAATCTCAAGGTCCGTCCCCACTTTCCCGAATTTTAGGGATTGAAGGAACGTCCCCTTTATCATATGTCTCTCATTGTTAAGTTTATTCTTCCTTGGTCATCTATATCTGTTACTTTTACTGTAACCTTATCTCCTACATGAAGTACATCTTCTATATTTTTTATTCTTTCTTTTGATATTCTAGATATGTGTAATAAACCTTCTTTTCCTGCACATCCTAAATCTACAAAAGCTCCAAAATTTACTATTCTTACAACTTCTCCGTAATAAATCCCACCAACTTCAACTTCTCTTACTATGTCTTCTATCATTTCTAATGCCTCATTTGCTTTTTCACTGTCTGATGAATATATTAACACTTGTCCATCTTCTTCTATATCTATTTTTACACCTGTTTCGTCTATAATTTTATTTATCATTTTTCCACCAGGACCTATAACATCTTTTATCTTTTCTACTTTTATTTTTGTACTTACTATTCTTGGTGCATATTTTGATATTTCTTCTCTTGGTTTATCTATTACTGGGTTCATTACATCTTGTAAAATGTGGTTTCTTGCTATTTGTGTTTTTTCAAATGCTTCTTTTATAATATCATAAGTTAATCCATCACATTTTATATCAACTTGAATAGCTGTTATTCCTTTTTCAGTTCCACCAACTTTAAAATCCATATCACCAAAGAAGTCTTCTAATCCTTGTATATCTACTAGCATTACATAATCTTTGTCATTATCTGGATTTGTTACCAACCCTGTTGAAATTCCTGCTACTGGTCTTTTTATTGGTACACCTGCATCCATTAATGATAATGTACTGCCACAAATACTTGCTTGTGAGGTTGAACCATTTGAAGATAGAACTTCTGAAACAACTCTTATTGCATATGGGAATTCTTCTTTTGATGGTAACACAGGAACTATTGCTTTTTCTGCTAATGCACCATGTCCTATTTCTCTTCTACCTGGTCCACGTGATGGTCTTGCTTCCCCTACACTATAACTTGGGAAGTTATAATGATGCATATATCTTTTTGATTCTTGTGTATCAATTCCATCTAATGTTTGCTCTTCACTAATCATTCCAAGTGTTGCTACTGATAATACTTGTGTTTGTCCTCTTGTAAATAATGCACTTCCATGTGTTCTTGGAAGTATTCCTACTTCACATGATAATGGTCTTATTTCGTCAAGTTTTCTTCCATCTACTCTTTTATGTTCTACAAATATCATTTCTCTCACACATTTTTTCTCTAATTTATATATTGCTTCTCCTACATCTGCCTTGTTTTCTTCTATAAATTCTTCTCCAAATTTTTCTATACATGCATTATTTATTTTTTCTGTTATTTCATCAATATTTTTGTCCCTAGTTTCTTTGTCAGCTTCTTGAACTTTTTGTTTCATCTCTTCTTTGAAGTTGTCCTCTATAAATTTATATATATCTTTATTAACTTCAAATGATTTATATTCAAATTTTGGTTTTCCTATTTCTTTTTGTATTTTCTTTATAAATTTACATATCTTTTTTATTTCTTTATGTGCTTCTTTAATTGCTTTTAACATTAAATCATTTGATATTTCATTTGCTCCTGCTTCTATCATTGTTATCTTTTTTTCTGTTGCTGCTACTGTTAATGTTAAATCTGATTTTTCTCTTTGTTTTTCTGTTGGATTTATAACTATTTTCCCATCTACTAGTCCTACATTTACTGCTGCTGTAGGCCCTCCAAATGGTATATCTGATATTGCTAATGCTGCTGCTGCTCCTATCATTGCTGCTACTTCTGGTGAATTATCTTGTTCTACACAAAGTACTGTTGCAACAACTACTACATCATTTCTAAAATCTTTTGGAAATAATGGTCTTAGCGGTCTATCTATTGCTCTTGCTGTTAATATTGCTTTATCACTTGGTTTTCCTTCTCTTTTTACAAAGCTTCCTGGTATTTTCCCAACTGAATATAATTTTTCTTCAAAATCTACTGATAATGGAAAGAAATCAATTCCTTCTCTTGGTTCTTTTGATGCTGTTACATTTACTAATACACATGTATCTCCATATCTAACTAATACACTTCCATTAGCTAGTCCTGCCATTTTACCTGTTTCTAATATAAGTTTTCTTCCTGCTAATTCTGTTTCATAAGTTTTTAACATATTTTTATACTCCTTTACATCTAATTTTGCACCTATTTTTAAAATTGCTTTATCAAAAGTCTTTAACTTTTTTAACATACAATTTTCTTATTAAATAAGTTTAATTAGATTGTAACCTCTATAATATATTATTAATTTTTAATACATTATACAAGCTACTTTACCTATATTAAACTTATTTAATTATTTCTTTACAAAAGCCCCTGCTAATAAAACATGGGGCTTTTGCACATTAGTTTATTTTTACATTCAAAAACTTTTTTATAAACTTTAATCGTTTTAATACTGTTTTTATGTAAAATTATTTTCTTAATCCTAATTTTTCAACTATTGTTCTATATCTTTCAATATCTTTTTTTGCAACATAGTTTAATAAGTTTCTTCTTTTTCCTACCATTTTTAAAAGACCTCTTCTTGAGTGATTGTCTTTTTTATGGATTTTTAAATGTTCTGTTAATTCATTAATTCTTTCTGTTAAAAGAGCTATTTGAACTTCTGGTGAACCAGTATCATTTTCTTCTCTTTTATATGTATTAATGATTTCTTGTTTTCTTTCTTTTGTCATTTTTACACCTCCTAATTTGTTTTTTCCTTTAACTGAGCTAAGTTTAGGTGCATAAGCTTAGCTAAGTAAAAGGTATATTATTTTTAATATACCTTATTTTACTACATATTCATTAAATTTTCAAGTCAAAATTGAATTTTTTCTAAATCTTTTAAAGCTGGGTTATATATATTTTTACCTGTATAGTCAAATCTAGATGCATGACATGGACAATCCCAAGTTTTATCAGCTTCATTCCAGTTTAACAAACATCCTAAATGTGTACATATTGGTTTTACAGCATAAATCTTCCCTTCTTCATCTTTATATATTCCTATTTTTTCTCCATTTTTCTCTATTATCCCTCCTGTTTCATTTTCGATATCATCAAGATTAAGCTTTTCCTTTTTTAATTTATCTACTACAAGAGATTTTGTCGTTTGTATAACCATATTTTTAACTTCTTCTTTATTTACTATTGGATTTACTCTTGTTGATTTAAATATTTCTATATATTCATTTTCTCTTTCCATTATCATATCAGTAATAATTTTTGAAGCTACATTTGAAGATGTCATCCCCCATTTATTAAATCCTGTACCAACAAATACATTAGGCATAATATTAGAAAATTCACCTATATAAGGTATTTTATCTAATGTTATACAATCTCTTGTACTCCAATAATATTTTACTTCTGCATCTGGATACCATTGTTTAGCTTTTTGCTCTAATTTTCCATAACTATCTTCATATGTTATATTTTCTCCTGTTTTATGATCTAATCCACCTAATAATAATATTCTTTTTCCTTTATCTAAAGCTGTTCTAAAAGAGTAAATTGGTGCTTGTATATTAATATACATACCAGAAAAAAGTTCTGTTTTAGTATCTACACCAATTACATACGAAGAACTCTGATACATTTTAGCAAAATACATGCCTGGTATATTTAAAAATGGGTAATGTGTTGCAATTACGACATATTTTGATTTTACTTTATTGTTTTGTGTATAACAAATATATCCATCACCATCTTTTTTCACATCAAAACATATAGTATTTTCAAAAATCTTTACTTTATTTTCTTCTAACTTTTTTATTAATCCTTTTATATATTTTATAGGATTAAATTGTGCCTGTTCTCTTAATTCTATTCCTTTAATTATTTGAAATGGCAATTCTGTTTTATCAACTAAAGTTGCATTTGATGTTATATTATTTAGTGCTTTTATTTCCTCATCTATCTTATCTATCTCTTCATTATTTGTTGTATATACATAATTTATTTGCCTTTCAAAGTCACAATCTATATTATTTTCCTGTATAATTTTTTCTATTTCTAATATTGCTTCTTGGTTTGCATTAAAATATTTTTTTGCAAAATCTATTCCATATTTATCTAATAGATAATGGTAAATAAGTCCATGTTGACTTGTAATTTTAGCTGTTGTATGCCCTGTAACTTTACTTGCTATTTTATCCCTTTCTATTAAAACAACTTTATATCCATTTTGACTAAGATAGTACGCTGTGGATATTCCAAATATTCCAGCCCCTATTATACATACATCTGCTTTTTCATCTTTTTCTAATTCATGAAACTTTTTTATTGAATTTTCTTCTAACCATAATGATCTCATATTATCATACTCCTTGTCTAATATATTATAAAGTTTATTTAACAAATATTTATAAACATATTCTTTCTATTTTTATTATTTCCATGATTTGATTTTTTAGACATAATTTAAATATTTGATACAAAAATTATTACTTAGTTGTATTTGCATTTGTTTGCTTAAAATGTTATAATACTCTCACAAAAATACTTTAAAAGGATTGATATTATGAGTAATAGAATTGATAAAATTAATTATTATTTAGATATAGCTGAAACAGTTGCGCAACGAAGTACGTGTTTAAGAAAACACATTGGTTGTGTCATTGTAAATCATGATGAGATTATATCAACTGGCTATAATGGTGCTCCTAGAGGAAGAAAAAATTGTATTGATTTAGGATATTGTTGCAAGAAAAAATTTTTTCCAGATATTAGACATGCTGGTTATGATGCTTGCCGTTCTGTTCATGCTGAACAAAATGCATTAATTAGTGCAAGACGTCAAGATATGATTGGATCTACATTATATCTTACTGTCTATAACCCTAATAAAAATGAATATGAAAATGATGCTAATTGTTGCCAAATGTGTAGAAAAATGATTATTAATGCGGGTATTAATAATGTTGTTGTTAGACAAAAAAATAAAAGTCAATATATTGTAATAGATGTACAAGATTGGATTAATAATGATGATTTATTAAATGGAAAAATAACTTACTAATTTTTACCAATTTGGGGACGCATCCAAAATTTGTAATTTTGGATGCGTCCCCAAATTGGTAAAAATATTATCCTAAAGCTACATCTAATATCATCATTAAAACAAAACCAATAGCAATTCCTATCGTCCCAATATTGGAATGTTCTCCTTCTTGTGCTTCTGGTATAAGTTCTTCTACTACGACATACATCATTGCACCTGCTGCAAATGATAATAAATATGGTAATATTGGAACTACAAAACTTGTTAGTAAAATAGTGATTATTGCTGATATAGGTTCTACTATTCCTGATAAAGTACCATATAAAAATGCTTTTCCTTTTGACATTCCTTCTGCTCTTAATGGCATTGATATTATTGCTCCTTCTGGAAAATTTTGTATAGCAATTCCTATTGCTAAAACTAATGCTCCTATTAATGTCATTCCTGCATTTCCAACTAACATTCCAGCAAATACTACACCTACTGCCATTCCTTCCGGTATATTATGCAAAGTTACTGCTAAAATTAGCATGGTTGAATTTTTCAATTTTGCTTTTATTCCTTCTTGTTTTTTACTATGTAAATGTAAATGTGGAGTTAATGTATCCAATATCAATAAAAATATAATTCCCATTAGAAACCCTGTACCCGCTACTAGCCACGACACTTCTCCTTGTTGTTCTGCCATATCTAATGATGGTATCATTAAAGACCATATAGATGCCGCAATCATTACTCCTGAAGCAAAACCTAATAGAAACTTTTGAATTTTAGCATTTATTTGATTTTTCATAAAAAATACTATTCCTGCACCTAAAGTTGTTCCCAAAAAAGGTATTAAAAGTCCAATTAATATTTCCATAATATTTACTCTCTTTCCTTTTTATATTCTCAGTACTTTTATTTATCATACGTAAAAATTTATCCATTTTTAATTATTAGATTTTAATTAAAAAGTTCACTTTAATATTTTTACTTTATCTCTAATAAATTTTCCTCTATTTCATCTTCACAGCTTTTCATTGCTTCAAGTGTTGAATTTAATAATTCATCTAATTCCCATTCTAATTGTTCTGCACCTTTTTTTATCATCTCTCTTGAACAGCCTGCTGCAAATTTTTTATCTTTAAATTTCTTCTTTAAACTTGAAAGTTCCATATCTTTACTACTTTTTGAAGGTCTCATTTTAGCCGCTGCCCAGATAATACCTGTTAATTCATCTACAGCAAATAAGATCTTTTCCATTAAATGTTCTGGTTTTACATCTGAACAAACTCCGTATCCATGGCTACACACAGCCCTTACTAATTCATCTTCTGCATTTATTTCTTTTAAAAGTTCAGGTGCTTTTTGACAATGCTCTTCTGGATATTGCTCAAAATCTATATCATGTAACAATCCTGCTATTCCCCAAAATTGCTCATCATACCCATATTTTCTAGCAAAATATTTCATTACACTTTCTAGTGTCACAGCATGTCTTATATGGAATTCCTCCTTATTATATTTTTTTAATAGATTTACTGCATCTTTTCTTTCCATGTTACATCATCCCTTTCTAATACCAAATATATACTATTTTTATATCTTTTTCAATACTTTGCATGGATTACCTACAGCTACTACATTTGAAGGAATATCTTTTGTAACTACACTCCCTGCTCCAATTACTACATTAGACCCAATTTTTACACCTGGTAAAACTGTCACATTTCCTCCTATCCATACATCATCTCCAACAGATATTTGTTTTGCATACTCTAGACCTTGATTTCTTTGAATAGCATTAAGAGGATGTCCTGCTGTGTAAAATCCACAATTAGGTCCAATAAATACATTATCTCCAAATGAAATTTTTACTGCATCTAGTATTACTAAATTATGGTTTGAATAAAAATTTTCTCCTATTTCAATATTGTAGCCATAGTCGCAATAAAAATTAGGTTCGATTATAAAATTTTGCTTTGTTTTTCCTAATATTTGTTTTAATATCTCTTTTCTTTTTTCTAAATCTGCTTGATTTAGATTATTATATATTTGACATTTTTCTTTACACTTTATTCTTTCTGTTAATAATTCTTCGTCATAGTTAGCATTATATAACAATCCTTGTTTTGCTTTTTCTTTCTCTGTCATATCTAACTCCTTTCTTGTTTAGCATTTTGGTAAAAATTTATATTCCTAATAATCGCATTTCTTCATTTCTTTTTATTTTATTTGTTGTTGTTTTTATAAGAGGATCTTTTGTTAGTATCATCCCTTTTATATATTTATATTGTGGTAATGTTTTATTTACTTCTTTTATTTTTTCCCATATTATCTTTTTCAATTCTTCTATTTTTATATTAGGATATTTATCTTTAACTATTTCCTCATCATATACGACTTTTACTGAAACTTTCAAATCATTTCGATCATTATTTACCGGCATTCCATATACAAAAGATTCTTCTATTTCTTCTATTTTATTTATCTGTGTTTCCAATTCTTCTGGAAATACTTTTTTTCCATTTTTTAAAACTATCATATCTTTTTTTCTTCCTGTTATAAATAAAAAGCCATCTTTATCAATATATGCTAAGTCTCCTGTATAAAACCAACCATCTTTTAATACCTGTTTTGTTCTTTCTTCGTCTTGGTAATATCCTATCATTACATTTGGTCCTTTTACCACTAATTCTCCAATACCATTTTTGTCTTTGTCTACAATTTTTACTTCTGTGTGTCTCATTGGAAAACCTATAGAACCTGCTTTTTGATATTTGTCATTTTCTGCTGCTATGACTGGTGATGTTTCTGTTAATCCATACCCTTGAACTAAGTGTATTCCAAATTTTTCAAATCCTTGTGCTACTTCTTTATCTAATGGTGCTCCTCCGGAAATTATAAATCTCATTTTTCCTCCTAATTGATCTATAATCTCTTTGAATATTTTTCTTCTTATATCTATACCAAATCTTAATAAAAATTGTGTTAATTTTATTCCTACATTTACGATTTTTTCTTTTCCTTGCTTTTTTATTTCTTTTTGGATATTTTGATACATCTTATCTACTAAAATCGGAACTCCCACAAATAATGAAACTTGATATTCATTTAAATTTTCCTTTATATATCTTAATCCATCTGGAAATACTGTCTTTATACCACTTGATAGCATTACTAGTAGCCCTGTTGAGCCGAATATGTGATGGAATGGTAAAAATGCTATATTTACATCTGTTGGTCTAAAATCTTCTACTATTTGCATATCATATATATTTGTTGCAATTCCATATTGTGAAAGCATAACTGCTTTTGCTTGTTCTGTAGTTCCTGATGTGAATAATAGAACACTCATTTTTTCTTCATCAATTTGCATGTTTATAAAATCTGTATTTTCTTTTTCGATTAATTCATTTCCTTTTTTTATCAAATCTTCTATACATGTATATCCTTCTAATTTTGACATACATATATATTTTTGAATTTTTGTTTTTCCATTATTTTTAATTTTGTTAATTTCATCTAAATTTTTTTCATCAAATATAATTGCATCTGCTTGACTTCTTATTAAAGATAATTCTAATTCTCCTATTTGTAGTCCTTTATCTAATGGAACTGAAACGATATTTCCTAATAAATTTGTAACATATGTTAATGCCCATTGATAACTGTTTTTTCCAATAATCGCTATTCTTTTATCACCAAGCCCTATATCAAATAAAGCTGTTCCTAGAGCATTTATCTCTTCTAAAAATTTTTTATATGTTATTTCTTTATATTCTACTTCTTTTTCATCTTTTTTTGTTTTGATTTTAAATGCTATATTATTTGGATAAAGTTTTACAGAATTATAAATAATCTCTTTGATATTTTTAAATTTTGGAACTTCTCTTAACTTATTTTTTTCCATTTTTACACATTCCTTTCATAGTTCAAAAATATTATTTTTTCGACATTGATATCTATATCATCTAGTATCGAATACTACATTAACACATTAAAAATACTTTGTCAATAGTTGACTAAGTTTCCTAATCATGTTAATATATTTATGTTAAGGAGTGGATTAAAATTGGAGAAAATAGATGATTCTATATATAAAACTGTTTCAAAATTGCATATTCCTAGATGGAAAGAATTCCCTAGTGTTGATCTGTATGTAGATCAACTTGTTAGCTATTTAGATACATTTTTGGGAAAATTTTTTCAAGAGGAAAATGTAACAAATAATAAAGATAATAAAATTATTACAAAAACAATGATTAATAATTACGTAAAACATGGCATTTTAGATGCTCCAGTTAAGAAGAAATATAATAAAATACATGTTGCTAAATTATTTGTTATTTGTACTTTGAAACAAGTTTACAGCATTAATGATATCAACGAATTAATTAATTTAGCTACTAAAAATTTCCCTATAAAAAGAGCTTATAATACTTTTTGTCAAGAATTAGAAAATTCTATTTTCGTTATTTTTAGTGTTAATGATTATACTTTTGATAAAAGATTATCTCAAGAGCAATATATTTTGAAAAATGTTACTCAATCTATCGCTAATAAATTATATGTTCAAAAAGTATTTCTAAAAAAATAAATTAAAACTATTTTTTATTGAATCGGAAACAATGTATGTAAAATTGTGTGCATTTATTGTGTGAAGCATTTTTGATACAATAGGAAAGGGTAACTTTCCTATTGTATCAAAATAAATTATTGTTTCCTATTCAATAAACTATAAGTCCTATTTTAAGCCATTTAGTATTTCTTCTTTGTCTCTTAATCCGACAAAAGTTTTTTCAGCTTTTCCTTCTTTAAAAATAATAACTGTAGGTATACTCATTATTCCAAATTGCATTGCTAAATTTTTATTATCATCAATATTTACTTTACCTACTTTTACACTTTCTCCTAATTCTTCTGCAATGTTATCAATTATAGGAGACATCATTTTACAAGGTCCACACCAATCTGCATAAAAGTCTATTATGACTGGTATATTTGATTTTGAAACTTCTTCCTCAAAGTTTTCTTGTGTTATTTTTAATACTGCCATTATTATCCCTCCTTGTTTAAAATATTTTTGAAACTTTATATTTATATTTTATAGTTTCCATTTTTATTTTTTTAATACTTATAATAAGTAATATAGTAAAATATAATTTTCTATTTATTATTTTTTCTTATATATTTTATTGCTTCTAAACCTGCTTTTGCACCTTCATATACTGCTTTTGATACTTGTAATAAACCTCCTGTACAATCTCCACATGCAAATATTCCTTTTACATTTGTTTCCATATTAGCATTTACTACTATATTATCTTTATTTGTGATTATTCCTAATTTTTTTGCAAAATCGGCACTTCCTGCTACACCTTGAGCAATAAAAATTCCATCTGTTTGAATTTCTGTGCCATCTTTAAATTTTACACCTTCTACTTTATTTTCTCCTATTATTTCTTCAATTTTTTTCGTATCTATATTTACATTATCAGCTCTTATTTCTGGTGCTTTTTCTCCATTTGTTAATATAGTTATGTCATTAGCTATATTTATTAATTCATTTGTTTCTGATACTGCATAATTTCCGCTTCCAATAACTGATATACTTCTATTTCTAAAGAAAAATCCATCACATATCGTACAATAGCTAACACCTTTGCCTTCAAACTTTTCAATTCCTTTTATTTTAGGTTTATTTTTTTTATTCCCAGTAGATAATATTAATACTTTTGATGTGTATTCTCCTCTTGGTGTTACAATTTTAAAATAATCTATATTATTCTCTACTTTTGTAACTTCTTCTTTTATTACATCTACACCTATATTTTTTGCCTGTTCTATTCCTATTTTATACAGTGCTTCGCCAGATATTCCATTTTCAAATCCATAATAGTTTTCTATATGCTCTGCTTTTTCTAATCCTGATTTTTCATTATATAATACTAATGTTTTTAAATTTCCTCTTTGTGTATATAAACTTGCAGTAATACCAGCTGGTCCTGCTCCTATAATTATAACATCATACATCTATATAACACTTCCCTTATTTATGATTTTTGAATAATTTATTTAATTTTTATTACATTATAATTTATTTATTCTTTTTGTAAATTATATCATTAGTATTTTTTACATGCAATAGCTAAATATTAATATGTGTAAATTCCAATTATTAGTAGTTATAATTTACAGCTATATTGGGCATAGTATATCAATAAATATAGTATTTTGAATGTGATTGGAGTAATTTTAGAAATTCTTTATTAATTTTTTGGGAAATGTTCACGTCGAGCGAAGCGAGGACTAAGTGAAAGGGTACCAAAAAATTAATTTAGAATTTTTTAAATTATGTATTGAACCGAAAAATACTATATTTATTGATATACTATGCCCAATATAGCTGTAAATCGTAAATACTGGTTAATTGTTATTATTAATCAAATATATTAATAAAAATTATATCTATTATTCATTCCCATATTATTCATGTTGTTTAAATTATTCATAGTTCCATAAATATTTGATGATGATATCGTAATAAATTTAATTGAATAAATATCACAATATGTAATGTTATTACTTTCAATTGCACGAAGTAATATATAACTTGCCCCTACATCTTCTAATATTCCTATTCTATCAACTAAATTATTTGTTCCTATTAAAAATTCAACTCTCATTAATTTTCCTATTTGTTCTCTTAAAAATGCTGGTGTATAAATATTATTTGTTAAAATTTCTGGTGTATTTTGACTTATTTGAACATTTCTATCTTCTCTTTTGTTTTCATTTTCTTTATTATTTTCCATGTTACCTCCTTTTTTGAGCTATAAAAAGCTCTATAATCTTTAACTATTTAAGATGTAATATTAAGTTTGCCTATAAAGTTCTGTAGGTCTATAAAAACAGTGTTCCCCTAGTCTAGTATGAAAAACACCTGACCCATTATATGGAAATGTGTTATCACAAATAGGTTTAAATGGATTTAAATACCACAGACAATCTCCCATTTCATTTAGTCTGTTTCCTGATAAAGCCCAATCTGCAATATTATAATGTACATCTGTTGGGTTCATATTATAAATATTTTGTGGGTTATATTGATTTCTTATTGTTTCCATTGCACAATCAAATTGTCCTTGCTGAAATATTATATTTCTAATACTTCCTCCTTGTGATATTCTTGAATATTCTCCTTCTGATACATTTACCCTATTCATTACAACTGTTGCAACTGCTTTCATACCGTTATCACCCTCTCCGCCTGCTTCACATTGCACAATTCTTGCTAATAATTCTCTATCCGAATATCCCACAATCTCCTCCTTTTCATTTATTATATTTTACTATATTAATATTTTTTATTTTTGGTGATTACTTTTTTATTTTATTATGATATAATTTTATTGGTGATGAGGTTGGAAATTTTATTTAAAAATATAACTACATATTCTAAAACTGCTTATAATGAATTTTTAGACTTTCATAGAAAAAAATTTCGTTTTAAATTTATATTACTTAATATTATTATTATAGCTACAATGCTTACTTGTATTGTATATTTAGTTAACTTTCATATTTATAGCACAGCTATTATATTTTGTATCTTTTTAACAGGTTTTATCTTTTACAGATTTATAAAACCCGTTTCAGATGTTCAAACAGATTATAAAGAAAAAATAGAAAATAAAAAAACTTTTACATTTGAATTTTATGAGCATTTTTTTACTATAGATAATAATGGGAATATTATTAAAATTAAGTACAAAGATTTATATAAAGTTTTTGAAAATGTCGATTCTTTTTATTTGTATATTGATAAAACACATGCTATATTAATAAATAAATCTGGTTTTGTTGTTGGTAATCCTTCTAATTTTTATGGATTTATAAAAAAGAAGGTCTAAATCTTTTATTAATAATTAGTTATGATTTATACTATTTTTAGTATAAATTGTAACTAATTTTTTATACAATAGAAAGTTACCCTTTCCTATTGTATACAGAATGCTTCGCACAACGAATGCACACGATTTTACATACATAAAATTGACGCAAAAACAAATTTACGGAAAGCCCAAGATAAATGGTAAAAGTTGTATAAATATTAAGGCTTTCCGATTTGTTCTTGAATAGGAAACAATATAAAACTTTAACTTACGCAATTAAAAGTAAAAATAAACAATTTTTATTTTCAAAAAAAAAATCGAGTTTTCCTATTTGTTGTATTACGAATTTAAGTTTTTACAAAAAAATGTTTGACATTTTATTTTTTATCTGCTATAATGGTACAAATGTTTGGTATCGTTTGATAATCTTAAATATTATTTATATAAAACTCATGTCATAAGAGGTTCTTGATTATGGAAATATTAGACAAATTAACAATATTAGCTGACTCAGCAAAATATGATGCTTCTTGTAGTTCAAGCGGAAGTAAAAGAAAAAATAATACAACAGGTATAGGTAATGGCAACTTTGCAGGCATTTGCCATAGTTGGGGTGCTGATGGAAGATGTATCTCTCTTTTAAAAATATTATTTAGCAATAGTTGTATATATGATTGCAAGTACTGTATAAATCGTTCTTCTAACTCTATTAAACGTGCTACTTTTACACCTCAAGAAGTAGCTGATTTAACTATTAATTTTTATAAGAGAAATTATATAGAAGGATTATTTTTAAGTTCTGCTGTAATTCGTTCTCCTAATTATACAATGGAAATGCTTATTAAAACTGTACTTATATTAAGAAATGAATATAACTTTAATGGCTATATTCATTGTAAAACCATACCTGGCTCAGACCAAAGCTTAATTGATAAGCTTGGCAAGTTAGTTGATAGAATGAGTATTAATATAGAATTACCTTCTAATAATAGTTTAAAATTACTAGCTCCGCAAAAAGAAAAAGCTAATATTTTACAACCTATGTCTTATGTTTCTAACAATATAAAATTAAATAAATTAGATAAAAATAAATTTAAGCCTAATTTTGTACCTGCGGGTCAAACTACACAATTAATTATCGGTGCTACACCTGAAAGTGATTTAAAAATTTTAAAGTTGTCAGAAGGTTTATATAATAAATTAAACTTGAAAAGAGTGTATTATTCTGCCTATATAAGTGTAAATAATGATAAAAATTTACCTATGCTCTCTTCTCCTCCACTTCTTAGAGAAAATAGACTCTATCAAGCTGATTGGCTTATTAGATTTTATGGCTTTAAGGCAAATGAGTTATTAGATGAAACTCATCCAAACTTTAATAATATTTTAGATCCTAAATGTGAATGGGCTTTGCGAAATATTGAAAATTTCCCAATTGAAATAAATACAGCTGATTATTTTACATTACTTAGAGTTCCAGGAATTGGGGTAATTAGTGCTAAAAAAATAATTAGAGCTAGACGAACTTTTTTGCTTGATTTTCAAGAATTGAAAAAACTTGGAATTGTGATGAAAAGAGCAAAATATTTTATAACATGTAAAGGAAAATATTATGATAAAGTTTATAAATTTAATCAATCTTTTATAGAAACTAATCTTATTTATCAAGAACGATTATCTATACCTAATAAAAATTTTGAGCAATTATCACTTTTTGATAATTTAAGCCCAACAAAGGAGGATACAATAAAATGTCTAACTGGAAGCTTATAAACACAACATTTATTTATGATGGTACTTTTGATGGTTTTTTAACTATTGTATTTGATGTTTATTCAAATAAAACTTTACCTAAACAAATATGTTCTAAAGATTTATATATTCCTAATTTTTTAGATAAAACTTTATATATAAATACTAATTATGAAAAATCTAAAAGAGTTTTTGTAGGTATTGAGAAAAATATTTGTTATGAAGCGTTATATAATTCATATAATGCCTTTTTATCAAATGAAAAAGATAAAGACATAAATATTTTAAAATATTTATGTGAAGGTTTTGAACTTGGCCCTAAGATAAATAACATGTTAACAAATTCTTATGTATATAAAGTTATCTCTATGAGAAAAAGAGTTCTATTTGAGTGTCATAGATTAAAAGGCTTACTTAGATTTGTTGAAGTACAAGACAATTTATTTTATGCTTCAATTCATCCAGATAATAATATAATTGAACCTTTAGGACATCATTTTATTAATAGACTTCCTAATCAATATTTTATTATTCATGATAAATATAGAAATTTGTGTTTTTTATATAATGGTCAAACTTATGAAATAATTGACAGTACAAATATGAATATTCCACAATTTACTGAAAGTGAAAAACTATATCAGAATCTGTGGAAGGCTTTTTTTAAAACTATTGCAATTAAAGAAAGAAAAAATCCTAAATGCCAAATGCAATACATGCCTAAAAAGTATTGGAAAGATTTGATAGAAATGAAATATTAATTTTACCATTTTGGTGACGCGTCCCAAAATGGTAAAATCTAAACTCTTAAAAATTCAAACAATTAATTTAACAATTTTATAAAAAGTTGCTTCTTCACCTTGTAAAACGACATCAAAGTATTTTTTATATATTTCAAGATTATTCTCTATGTTATCTTCTAAAAAACCTATTTTTAGTGTTCTGTCTAATTCGTTTTCATCAACCATTTTTATATCTTCTATTAAATCCCCTACAAGTAGTCTATATTTTTTATCTACTAATTTTTCTTCAAATTTTTTTGGTAGATGACCTTTCATATTTTTATTTAATGTATGAATTATTTTAGAATTGTCAAATTTTTTCGCTTTTCCATTTTTGTCAAATTCTATAAAATTGCTTATAATATACATATTTTCTAATAAACAATTATTATCATTTAAAAATTGTTTAATTGCATTCCCTATACCTGCTGATAAAATAACAACTGGAATATCATTTTTATACATTAATTCTAAAAATTCTTTTGCTCCACTCCTAAAATACATATTACTACTTTGTATGGATTGATGCATTTTTTGTTCAGTTAGATTATATTTATGATATAAATCCATACAATCTTCATACCATTTTTTCATGTATATTTGTTTGTCGTTTGTACTAATTGAATAATCCATTTCTATTGGCCTATATTTCTCATATAATTCATCCATCTCTTTTACTATTTCTTGACCTACAAATTTAATTTGTGCAACACTTGCCCATGAATCTGGACTTTTGTATGATGTTATTGTTTTATCAAAATCTATAGCTACATAAAAGTTCTTGTTTTCTAAACTTAAATTTATCATTTTTTTACCCTTTTCTATAAAATCTTTATTTTTTATATTTTTAATATGATACTATTATTTAAAGTAAATTACAATAGTTTAATAAAATTATATTTATATGTTTTTTAAATTTCTCATTGTAGTAGTTACAACTCACAGACATATCAAGGATAATAACAGCAATAAATATAGTATTTTTCGACTCAATACATAATTCAAGAAATTCTAAATTAATTTTTTAGCACCCTTTCACTTAGTCTTTGCTTCGCTCAACGTGAACATTTTCCAAAAAATTAATAAAGAATTTCTAAAATTACTCCAATCACATTCAAAATACTATATTTATTGCTGTTATTATCCTTGATATGTCTGTGAATTGTAACTAGTAGCAACCAAATTAAGGAAATTAAAAATGTTTATTGATATGTGTTTTATCATATGATATAATTTATCAAAATTAAGGAGATTTATATGAAAAACTTTTTTATAATATTAATAATTAAAATTTTAAATATAGGATTAAAAATTTTCAGAAAAAATGGCGGTAATTTTCTAGGAAAATTGGCATTTGATTGGAATCCTAATATTTTTAAATATTTCAAAATTAATTGTCCAATAATTGCTGTTACAGCTACAAATGGAAAAACAATGACAAATAATGCTATTGGATATGTTTTTAAAAAAGCCGGATGTAAAGTAATAAGTAATGTTGAAGGAAATAACATGGAAACTGGAATACTTTCAACTCTAATGAAAAATTGCTCTCTTACAGGAAAGATAAAAGCTGATTACTTGGTATTTGAAGTAGATGAAAGTTATGTTCCTGTGGTTTTTAAAGATTTAAAATTAGATACATTAGTAGTTCTTAACTTTTTTAGGGATCAATTAGATAGAAATGGTGAAGTTGAATCATTAATACTAAGAATTAATGAATTTTTAAAAACTTATAATGGAAATTTAGTGCTAAATAGTGATGATCCTAATGTTTCAAGGCTTGCAAAAGCTAATCCTGCAAATGAAAATATATATTATTATAGTGTTGAAAAATATGCATTTGCAACTACAAAAATAAAAGAAGCTGGAGAAGGAAAATTCTGTCCATTTTGTAATACCAAACTTGAATATGAATATTATCAATATTCTCATATAGGAAAATTTGAATGTCCTAATTGTGGTTATGGTAAAAATAAAATTTATAAATTAGCAACAAATGTTGATTTAAAAAATAAAAGTTTCGATATTGACAATTTTACTTATACTACTAAATTCAATAGTATATACAATATTTATAATTTTACAGCTATTATTGCCTGTGTAAGTTTATATAACATAGATAGAAATATTATAAAATATGCACTTTCTGAATTTCAACTTAATAATGGTAGGCTAGAAGAATTAAAAATAAAAGGAAATACAACTATAATTAATTTAGCTAAAAATCCAACTGGTGCAAATGTAAGTATTAGAATATTAAACGAGGATGATGATGAAAAAGAATTACTATTTGTATTAAATGATAATTTAGCAGATGGTCATGATGTATCTTGGATTTGGGATATTAATTTTGATGAATTAAAAAATGTTACTAGAATTATAACTTCTGGTACTAGAGCTTATGACATTGCAATAAGAATAAAAACTGCTGGATTTGATAGTAGTAAGATTTTTCCATATTTGAGTTTAAACGAAGCTGTAAATGATCTATACTCTACTAATTCTAAAAAATATGTTATTGCAAATTATACAGCTTTACAACCAACGAGAAAAGAACTTTTATCAAAATAAGTGCCAAAGGGGACGGGCTATTTTGGCACACTCTGTTGGTAAATTTGAATTTGATTAATAATAAATAAGTGTGCCAAAATAGCCCGTCCCCTTTGGCACAAGAAGGGAAATTTTAAAAAATGAAAGAACTTAAAATACTATATTTATATCCTGATATTTTAGAACTTTATGGTGATTTTGGTAATATACAAGTTTTAAAGTATAGATTAGAAAAGAGAGGAATTAACTGCATTATTGAAGAATACACTATTGGTGATCTTGAACCTAATTTTTGTGAGTATGATTTAATTTTTGCTGGTGGTGGTGCTGATCAAGAGCAAAGTATTTTGGCTAAAGATTTAATACATTATAAGGATAATATTAGAAAAGCTATTGATAATAATGTTTTTTTCTTACTTATTTGTGGAGCTTATCAATTGTTTGGTAAATATTATAAAGATGTTGATGGTAATATTATACCAGGATTAGAAGTTTTTGATTATTATACAGAGGCTATTAATGATAGAAAAAAAAGATGTATTGGAAATATAGTAATTGATGTTACTTTAAATGATCTAAATACAAAGGTAATTGGTTTTGAAAATCATGGCGGACAAACATTTAATATTTCATCTCCTTTTGGAAATGTTTTATATGGTAATGGAAATAAGTTTGGCGATACTCAAGAAGGTTTTTTTAAAGATAATGTTATAGGAACTTATTTACATGGTCCTTTACTTTCAAAAAATCCAGAACTTGCTGATTATATAATAAAATATTGCTTAGATAGAAAATATAACGAAAATATTATTTTAGAAAATCTTGATGATAAATTTGAAAATTTATGTCGTGAACAATTATTTAATCAATTTTTATCACGACATAATTGATATTTATCTTCTATACTTCACTAGATCTTTCAGATGTTCTATTTTCTATTTATATAATTTTAATACTATATCTTCATCAGAGCAATCTTTTGATATATTTTTTACATATATCATTAATAAAAAACTACATTATACTTTGAATTATAATTAAAATTTATAGTTTAAGTATAATGTACTTTTTTGTTGATTAGTTCTTATAGTAAACTCTTAATTTCCTCATCTTGTTGCAAATTCTTTGTTATAAAGTGATATGCATCTTTATTTTGTTTTACTGCAATTGTTGCTAATTCTTTATCAGCTCTTAATCTACTGCTTGCATATTTTATTATAATTCCTTTATTAGTTACCGCTTCTTTAACAATTTCTTTGTCATTTCTTAAATCTTCACTTGCAAAATATAGAGCTTGTCCATAATTTTTACAACATTCTTGCATTACTTCTTTATCTGCTTTTAATTTGTCTGAAGCATAACAAATTGTCCAAGGTGCACCTTTTATACTTATCATTATAATTTCTTTATCTGCTTTTAACTTATTACTTGCAAATTCTAAAGCTTCTGCGTCATTATCTAAAGCTTGTAAAACTACTTCTTTATCATTTTTTAGTTCTTCTGATGCGTATTCTAAAAGTTTTCCATTTTCTTTTACTACTTTAATCATATATTCTTTATCATTACAATGATTTTTTATGTCTTCAATATTCATTTTTTAGTTCATCTCTTTTCATTATAAATAATTAGAATTTTATTTTAATTTTGCTATTAATGCCTTTATCTTTATTCCTTGTTCTGAAAACATTTTTTCATGTTCTGTCTCTATATTTTCTTGGAATATATTTTCATTATGTAAGTCATACGTTTTTTTTACAATTTCAAATCCTGTTTCATTAAAATATCCTAAACTAGAATTGAATAAATCGTCATCATCAGTTTTGAAATATATTTCTGAATTAGGTTTTAGAAATTCTTTGTATTTTTCTAATTGTCTTGTATGTGTTAGTCTTTTCTTTCTGTGCTTACCTTTTGGCCAAGGATTACAAAAATTTATATATATTCTTTCTATTTCATCTTTTTTATCTAATATCAATAAAATTCTTTCTATATCAAATCTTGTTAAATATATATTAGTTGGCTCTAAATTATTTTCTTTATACACTTTTTCTACATTTCTTTTTGCTAGTCCTAACATCGCGTCTACTAGGTCTATTGCAATATAATTTATATCCTGATGTTTTACAGCTAAATTAGAAATAAATTGTCCCTTTCCACAACCTAATTCTAAATGTATTGGATTATTTTTATTTTTGAAATTTTCTTTCCATTTTCCTTTTAATTTTTCTGGATTATCTATATAAAATTTGCTTGCTTCCAATTCTGGTCTTGCCCATTTTTTATATCTAATTCTCATTTTCTCCCCCATTACTTTTTTCATTACTTACTACTTCTTCATATATTTGATCAATTTCTTTTGTATTATCATAATTTTCTACAATCTTTGCTTGGTCTGTTTGAATATTTAATATTTTGTTTTTATTTAATATATATATACCTATGATGAATGCTGTAATTATTAATAATATTACTAATACAAATAATGTTACTGATGCTTTTTCACCTTTCATATATCATCACTCTTTCTTTTTTGTATATTATATCTTTTTATTTAAATAAAATCAATGATTTATTTTATTTGTGTAAAATTTATTTAATAGTTTGTTACAAATATTTGCTATATCTACTTTTATCTTATATAATAATAAAAATATTAAATTAAAGAAGGATATTCAATGATGTTATTAAAATACATAAATAAAAATAATTTATATACATGTGTAAATGATGTTTTAAATAATGAATTTAAAATTTCTACCCGTTTGCGTACTAAATTGATAAAAAATAAATGTATTTACTTGAATAATAGAGTTTGTGATACTAGAAAAAATATTTATATTAATGATATTATTTCAGTTAATCTAGGTATAGCAGAAGATAATTCCAATATTGTTTCAACACCTATGGATTTAAATATTATTTATGAAGATGAATGGTTTTTAATATTAGATAAACCTGCTGGAATTGCAATTCATCCTTCTATTTTACATTTTAATAATTCTTTGTCTAATGGAGTTAAACATTATTTTGACTTTATTGGCTTAAAAAAGAAAATTCGCCCAGTAAATAGACTTGACTTAAACACTTCTGGACTAGTAATTTTTGCAAAATGTGAATATATACAAGAATGTCTTTCTAAACAGATGGAAAATCATACTTTTAAAAAAGAATATCTATGTATTGTTTCTGGAAAATTTGAAAATAAAGTTGGTACTATAAATTTACCAATTGCAAGAAAAGAAGGTAGCATTATTGAAAGATGTATAAATTCTAATGGTCAAAAATCTATTACACATTATAAAGTTTTAAAAGAATTTAATAATTATAGTTTAGTAAAATGCCTGTTAGAAACTGGTAGAACTCACCAGATTAGAGTTCACATGAGTTATATTGGTCATCCATTACTTGGTGATACTTTATATGGAAAACCTTCTCCTTTGATTGATAGACAAGCTTTGCATTGTTATAAACTTGAATTTATCCACCCTATAACTAATAAAAATATGATTTTAAAATCAAGGGGACGTTCCTTTAATCCCTAAAATTCGGGACAATAGGGACGGACCTCCAAATCGTTAACATCTTCCATGGTCGGTTATCCATTATCTTAAATATGTGATTTTGAATGTGATTGAAATAATTTTAGAAATTCTTTATTAATTTTTTGAAAAATGTTCGTGTCGAGCTTTAGCTCGGACTAAGCGAAAGAGGGTCAAAAAATTAATTTAGAATTTTTTAAATTATGTATTGAACCGAAAAATCACATATTTAAGATAATGGATAACCGACCATGGAAGATGTTAACGATTTGGAGGTCCGTCCCTATTGTCCCGAATTTTAGGGATTAAAGGAACGTCCCCTTGATTATTTCATTTTTTCTTTTATTCTAACAAGTGTATTTAGTGCATCTATTGGTGTGAGTTCATTTAAATTAATTTTGTCTATTTCATGTGCAATTTCTGCTAATTTATAGTTAAACATATCAAATTGTCCTTCGACTTGTTTTTTATCTGTCTTTTCCTTCACTTTTCCATTTAAAATGTTTTTTCTTTCTAGTGAACATAAAATTTTATTTGCTCTTTGTGTTACTATTTTAGGTACTCCAGCTAGTTTTGCTACATGTATTCCGTAGCTTTCGTCTGTTCCTCCTCTTATTATCTTTCTTAAAAATATGATGTCTTCTCCTTTTTCTTTTACTGCAATTGAATAGTTTTTTACTCCTTCTATTTTTTCTTCTAATTCTATTAATTCATGGTAGTGTGTGGCAAATAAGGTTTTTGCACCACATTTTTCTTTATCTGCTATGAATTCTGCAACAGCCCATGCTATTGATAGTCCATCATATGTTGATGTTCCTCTTCCTATTTCATCTAGAATTACTAGACTATTTTGTGTTGCTTCTTTTAATATTGTTGCTACTTCCATCATTTCTACCATAAATGTACTTTGTCCCATACTTAAATCATCTGAAGCTCCAACTCTTGTGAAAATTTTGTCTACAACTCCTATTTTTGCACTTTGTGCTGGTACAAAGCTACCTATTTGTGCCATTAATGTTATTAGTGCTACTTGTCGCATATATGTTGATTTACCTGCCATATTCGGTCCTGTAATTATTGATAGTCTATTATCATTTTTATCTAAATATGTATCGTTTTCGACAAAACTTCCTACTCCTAATATTTTTTCTATTACTGGATGTCTACCATCTTTTATATCTATTACACCTGTATTATTTACTTCTGGCATGCAGTAATTCATGTCTTCTGCTACTTGTGAAAATGATGTAATTACATCTAAAGTTGATATTACTTCACTAGTTTTTTGTAGTCTACGTATATTTTTTGATATTTCTTCTCTTATCTTTGTAAATTCGTTGTATTCTAAAGATATTACTTTTTCTTCTGCTCCTAATATTTGGTTTTCTAAGTTTTTTAGTTCTTCTGTTATATATCTTTCTGCATTTGTTAAAGTTTGTTTTCTTATATATCTATCAGGGACTTGTTCTAAATTTGATTTTGTTACTTCTATAAAATATCCAAATACTTTATTAAATCCTACTTTTAAATTTTTTATTCCTGTTTTTTCTTTTTCTTCTGCTTCTAATTGTATTAGCCAATTCTTTCCTTCTGTCTGAGCTGTTTTTAATTTATCAATTTCTTCATCATAGCCAAGCTTTATAATTCCACCATCTTTTACAGTCATTGGTGGATCATCAATTATAGCTTTTTCAATTAGCATGTATATATCTTGTAATTCATCTAAATTTTCGTATAAGTCTTTTAATAAATCTGATTTACAATTACTTAATAGTTGTTTTACTTCTGGTAATTTTAATAATGAATTTTTCAGAGTTATCATATCTCTTGCATTTGCATTACCATAAGCCATTTTGCCTGCTAAACGTTCAATATCATACACTTTTTTTAATGCTTCTATGATATCTCCTTTTAAAATTAAATTATCCTTTAATTCTTTAACTGCATTTAATCTATTTTTGATTTCTAAAACATCAATTAATGGGTCACTTATCCATCTTCTTAGTAATCTTCCTCCCATAGATGTTGATGTTTTATCTAATACCCATAAAAGAGTTCCTTTTTTAGATTTATCTCTCATTTTTTCTGTTAACTCTAAATTTCTTCTTGCATTTATATCTAATGCCATATATCTTGAAATAGTATAAAATATTATTTTGT
This sequence comes from uncultured Clostridia bacterium, assembly GCA_944386175.1. Taxonomy (GTDB): domain Bacteria; phylum Bacillota; class Clostridia; order TANB77; family CAG-508; genus CAG-269. Next base: position 13,559 of record CALXAB010000009.1, on the reverse strand, counting down.
TTATATGGTCTAAACTTGTTTTTTGTGTTTCTTCTATATATTGAATTAAAGCATTTATTGACGCTACTGCTAATACTTTTTCTTCCATATTCTCTACTTTTTTGCTTGATGTATCTAGTATATTAAATCTTAAATTTAAGTTATTAATATTAGTATCAAAAAATTTATCTTCATATTTCGTTATATATACATTTTCAAATCTTTCTTTTACCTTATCTATTTCTTCATTGCAATTAGCAAGCATTGAGTTTATCACTAATTCTGATGGCGTATATCTTGCAATTTCGTCTAATACCATAGGAAAATTTTGTGTATCCTTTATTTCTGCTGAATAAAATTCACCTGTTGAAATATCACAGACACTTATCCCGAAATATATTCCTGCTTTATATATTGCCATTATGTAATTGTTTTTTCTTTCTTCTAACATGTTGCTTTCTACTATTGTTCCTGGTGTTACTACTCTTATAACTCCTCTTTCTACTATTCCTTTTGTTGTTTTTGGATCACTTAATTGTTCACATATTGCAACTTTATAACCTTTTGCTACCAATTTTGCTATATACATTTCTGCTGCATGATGTGGAACTCCTGCCATTGGTGCTCTTTCTTCTTGTCCACAATCTTTTCCTGTTAGTGTGATTTCTAATTCTCTTGATGCTAAAATTGCATCATCAAAAAACATTTCATAAAAGTCTCCTAGTCTGTAAAATAATATACAGTCTTTGTATTGTTCTTTAGTTTCAAGATATTTTTGCATCATTGGTGAAAATTGTTGTTTATCTGCCATAATCTGCTTCCTTTCATTATCTTTCTTCTTTTTCTTTTTTTAGTTCATTTTCTTTATTTATCTGATTATTTGCAGGAGGTTTAACTGTTTCTTTATATCTATTTTTGAATTCTGCCATTTTGCTTTTAGCAGAAATTTGAGTTTTTATCCTTTCAAGTTCTTTTTCTTTTTTATACATATCTGTATATTCAAATCCTAATTTCTTAGCCGCCTTGGCTTTTGATAATCCTTGATCTACTAATCTATAATATTTATTTATTAAATTTGTTAGTTCATCTTCTCTATCCTTTGTTTTCTCTTTTTTTACAACTTTTCCTATTTGCATTTCTTCTATAAATTTAATATCATCTATAGATAATTCTCCTTTTTTATATCTTTTATATAAATCATATAAATCGTGTAATGTCCTCCCTGTTTGTTCATCAATTGTATCAGAATTTTTAAATTCGCTAATTCTTCTTGTTATAGTTCTACCAGATATTTCATATATTTCTGCTGCTACTTCTAAACTTAAATCTTTTTTTATCATTTCCTTTGTTAATTCAACAAAGTCAATATTTGTAATACTTTTGGGCTTATAGGGAAATCTAGCTATAAATTTATTATATAATTCTGGATTAGTTTTGCTAAGTTGTGATATCATATCATTCAATTTTCTCATACTCATTTTATATTCTTTTGCTATTCTTTTTCTCGTTGTCTCTCCTACTAAAATTCTTTTTATTATTTCTTCAAACTCTTTATTTTCTATCATATTTAATTTTTCCTTTCAAATACCACATATGTTCTGAAACTATTTCTAAGTTAATACTTTGATTTATTAAATCTTTGCTTCCTTCAAAAATAACAACTTTATTACTATCTGTCCTTCCTGTTAACAAATCTTTGTTGTTTTTACTTTCTCCTTCAACTAAAACTTTTTGTACTGTACCTATATATTTTTTATTGTTTTCTTCTATTTGACTCTCTACTAATGCTTTTAACTTATTAAATCTCACGTGTTTTATATCATCTGGAACTTGATTTTCCATTTTATCTCCTGGTGTTCCTACTCTTCTTGAATATATAAACATATATACTTGCTCAAATTTTACTTTTCTTACAACATCTAATGTATCTTCAAATTCTTCATCAGTCTCACCTGGAAAACCAACTATTATATCTGTTGATAGAGTTAAATTTGGTATTTTATTTTTCATTTTTTCTACCAGATTTAAATATTGCTCTTTTGTATATTTTCTGTTCATTTCTTTTAAAACTTTTGTATTTCCTGATTGTAGTGGTAAATGTACTAATTTACAAACTTTATCACATTTTGCTATTGCATCTATTACATCATCTGTAAAATCTTTTGGATGTGGTGATACAAATCTTATTCTTTCAATACCATCTATTTTATTAATAGCTATTAATAAAGTCGCAAAAGAATTTACTCCCTCATACTCCTCAAATTGTATATTTTTTTCTTTTTCTACTCTTAAATATGAATTAACATTTTGACCAAGTAAAGTTATTTCCTTATATCCATCTTTTGCCAATTCTCTTATTTCTTTTATTATTTCTTTTGGACTTCTGCTTCTCTCTCTTCCTCTTACATATGGTACTATACAATAGCTACAAAAGTTATTACATCCATTCATAATTGTTACTGATGCTTTTATATTACTGTCTCTTTTTATTGGTAATCCTTCGTATATCTCACCATCTATATCCATTATGTCTTCGATTTTTCTTTTTTCCTGTATTGATTTATATAAATCTTCTGGAAATTTATGTAATGTATGTGTTCCAAATACAATATCTACAAAAGGATAACTTGTTTTTATTTTATCTACAATATGCTTTTCTTGCATCATACATCCACCAATAGCTATTATAATTCCTTTTTGTTCCTTTAACTTTTTCAATTCTCCTAACTTTCCAAATAGCTTATCCTCTGCGTTTTCTCTTACACAACATGTATTAAAAATAGCCAAATCTGCTTCATCTTGTTTTTGTGTTTTTATGTACCCCATCTTTTCAAGCATTCCGCATATTTTTTCTGAATCGTTTTCATTTAGTTGACATCCCATTGTAAGTATTGTATATTTGGGACTTTTTTCTTTATTTACTTCTTTTACTTTATTTAAATATTCTTTTTGTTCCTCTATTTCCTTTTTTGTATTCACTTTGTACCTCCGTTTTTCTCTTGCATATTTTATTACATTTTGGCGAAATTTGCAAGCTTTTTTATAAGGGGACGTTCCTTAAATCCCTAAAATTCGGGACAATAGGGACGGACCTTCCTTTGGTTTTAGGGGACAGCATCATAAAATATATGATTTTGAATGTGATTGGAATAATTTTAGAACTTCTTTATTAATTTTTTGGAAAATGTTCGCGTCGAGCTTTAGCTCGGACTAAGTGAAAGGGTGCCAAAAAATTAATTTAGAATTTCTTAAATTATGTATTGAACCGAAAAATCATATATTTTATGATGCTGTCCCCTAAAACCAAAGGAAGGTCCGTCCCTATTATCCCGAATTTTAGGGATTAAAGGAACGTCCCCTTACAGAAAAAAAAATAAAGTCTTATGCAAGACCATATTTTTTCTTAAATTTATCTGCTCTACCACCAACTGTATCTTTTCTTAAATTTCCTGTCCAGTATGGATGACATTTAGAACATACGTCTACTTTTAAATCTTTTTTTGTTGAACCAACTTCTATAATATTTCCACATGCACATGTGATTGTTGTTTGGTTATATTCTGGATGTAATCCTTCTTTCATTTTAAGTTCACCTCTTTCTTAGTTTGAAATAATTTGACTGTTTTTTATAATAACATATTTTTGTTTTTTTTTCAAGCCTTATATATTATTTTTTTATTTTTGTATATGTTATTTTTTATTTTTGTTCTTGTGTTTCTTTGTTTTCTTGTTCATACATATATTCTGCTGAATATAACATTTCTTTATTTAGTGATAATTTATTTACTAATTTACTCATTATATTAAATACACATGCAATAATTAAAATTAGCATTCCTATTCTTTTCCAGTTTTTTGCTAGCATAATTTTTTCTCCTTCAAAATAATACTACATATTAATTATACTATATTTTTAGAAAATGTCAATAATTTGTGTATTTTTGGTTACAATAAAATTGGTGATAAGATTAAAATTAGTTACAATTTTTTTCAACCAGATTTGTGCCTCAAGAAAGGATGAAACTAGTTTGAAAGAAATTTACTTGCTTCACTATGCATGTATTTATGGCCAAGCGAGAAAGGAATGGAATTTAATATGAAAAAGAAATCAATAATTATTATTAGTGTTATTTTAGCTGTTTTAATTGGTGTTGCTGTTTATATATATTATAATAGTTCAAATACTAATAATCCAAATCAATATGAAGCTGAAAAAACTTCTTCTGAAAAATCTGAAAAAGACGAAAATAATTCTGAAAATAATCAATCTCAAGATACTAATAATTCAAATTCTAATAGTAATACCGAAACTCCTGATGATACAACTAAAAATGCTCAAACTGAAAATCCTCAGGTACAAGTTAATCCTCAAGTTGTTGAACAACCTCCTCAACCAGTCGAGGAGCAAATTGCTATTTTTTCAACTAAGATTTATTCTACTGATTCAGCTAGACAAAATAATATTAATATAACTTGTAATACTTTAAATGGTACTATTGTAAAAAATGGAGCTAGTTTTTCTTTTTGTAATACTGTAGGACAAGCAACTACAAGTAAAGGTTACCAAAAGGCTGATATCTTTGATAAAAATGGTAATAAGAAAAAAGGTCTAGGTGGTGGTAATTGCCAAATTAGTACTACTTTATATAATGCTGTTTTAGCTGTTCCAAGCTTAGTGGTTACAGAAAGACATCAACATAGTAATTATGTTCCTTATATTCAAAAAGGAAAGGATGCGGCTGTTGCTTATGGTAGTTATGATTTTAAATTTACTAATTCTTCTGGTAATGACATTAAAATTATGGCTTCTAGTGATGGTAAAAATGTTACTATTAGTTTAATAGCTTTAAAATAGTAATAGATGAACAAATTAATATGAAAAGGTATTAATATCTAATCTCAACTTATATTTTGAGTATTGATTATTAATACCTTTATATTTATTGTTCTCTTAGTAAATTAATCCAATTATATATAACAGATTTAGTTATATTTCCAAATGTAATTTTGTCTACATTTTCTTTTGCTACAATGTTAACACTGGCTAAAGTTTCTCCGTTTAAAGAAAACGATATCTCACCTAATTTTTGACCTTTTTGAACAGGTGCTGATACATTTTCTTCTAAAGTAATATTTTCTTGTATAGCACTTTCTTTTCCTTTTTCTATTAACGCTCCTGATGTTTTTTCTATAACAGCCTCTACAGTTGTTTGTATTCCTTTATTAACATTTATGGTTTTTACAACTGTATTTTGTTTTCCAAATTCCTTAAAAGAAAATGTGTTAAATCCATAGTCTAATAATTTTGTTGCTTCAGCAAATCTAACTTTTGTAGAAGGTGCTTTCATAATAACAGCTATTAATGATAAATTATCACGAGTCGCACTAGCAGATAAGTTATATAATGCCAATCCTGTTGAACCTGTTTTTAACCCTGTTGCTCCTGTATATGTTCTAATTAATTTATTAGTGTTTGATAATTGGGATTTTCCGTTTCTTAACTCATCTGTCCAAATTGTAGTATATTTAGTTACACTAGGATGTTTGCTTAGTAATTCTCTTGACATTAGAGCTATATCATAACTTGATGTAACATGACCATCTTCATCTAATCCATGACAGTTTTTGAATGTTGTATCATTCATTCCAAGTGTTTTTGCTTTATCATTCATCATTTGAACAAATTCTTCTTCTGAACCTGCAATATATTCCGCCATTGCTACTACACAATCATTTGCTGAAGCAACACAAATTGCTTTTAACATTTCATCAACTGTTAGAGTTTCTCTTGGATCAAGCCAAATTTGTGAACCACCCATTGAAGCTGCATTTTCGCTACAAGGTACAGTATCAGTTAGAGAGATTTTTCCACTATCAAGTGCTTCCATTATTAATAAAATACTCATAACTTTTGTGACTGAAGCTGGTCGTAGTTGTTCATGTATATTATGGGCATATAAGACTTGACCAGTAGTTTGTTCTATCAGAATTGCTGAACCTGATTCCAAGTTCAATGAATTATTTTCTTTTATTTCTGCATTTACTTGTGTAGTAGACCCAATAGAGTCATTTTGTTTATTAGTATTGGTATTACTTGAATTTACATTATTATTAGATATATTAGTTGAATTATTATTTACGTTTGTTGATTTTTCATTATTTAATATGTTTGAATTATTATTGTAGTTATTGGCTGTATTATTAGGGTTAATAAGGTTACTATTAACTTTTGTTATATCTTCAACTGTTTCGGAACTATCTGACCATACATATAGTGTATCTTCTGCAAAACATGGTAATGTATAAAAAGTTATTAAAATTAAAATTATAAAAAAAGAAATATATTTTTTTGAATTATTCATTAAAAACCTCCATCCGAACTTTTATACTATAATGAGTATAAATTCTGCTAAATAAATTCTAATAAAATATATTCTTCTAATATTAAAAGTATGTATATTTATGATGTATTATAAATTAATTCATTTGTATATAAAATCGTTACTGACTAACGGTTTAGTTCAGAATATAAGTAAAAGTCTAGTCATTAATAATAATCATTATTCATAATTTTCGAAAAATTATAGTTATTTTTCTATTTTTTTGATATTATATTTTTACAAATTTATCTTACTCTCTTTTAGAGGTGATGTTCTAATGAAAAATGGTAAACATTCAAAGAATAATAAAATAAATAAAAAGGGTTATAAATTATTTTATTTTAAGATATCTTTTTGTCTTTTTTCTTTAATATTAAATATTATAATTTTTTCATCTATAGATTATAGTAAGACAAGCTTTTCAAGTAATACTAACAATAAAAGTTCTAATAATGTATCAAATACCGCTATATCTGATACTACTATTACTACCTCTGCTCCTATAATTGAAGGAAATCAAAATTTTACTAATACTAATACTGTTGATGATATTCAATTAAAAACTTCTGATATTAATCCAAAAGAAACAAATATAGAAATAGAAAATTTAGTCGAAACTTTTATGTTAGAATATAATTTAAATTCAGACAACTTTGCGTTTTTTTATTATAATCTTGATACTTCTGAACAATATTTTTTCAATGAAAACTCTCTCTTTACTGCTGCCAGTACTGTAAAATTGCCTGTTGCTATGATTTATTATGATAAAATTAATAAAGGTGAATTATCTCTTTCTAGCACGTTACTTTATAAATCTAATAACTATGAAGCTGGTGGAGGTTCTACAAGCTCTTTGTATTCTCCTGGAGATTATGTTCCTTTAGGTTTTTTGCTTGAACAAAGCATTGTAAATAGTGATAATACTGCTGTAAATATTTTACTTAGTAATTATGGTTATTCTAAATGTAAAAAAGAAATAGTTAACAAATATACAAATCAAACTGTTTCTGATGATTTTTACACTTCAAATTTGACTTATGTTAATTATGCCTATGATATTTTAAATTATTTATACTCTCATATGTCTGAATATTCCCAATTAATGGAATACTTAAAGCAATCTTCTAATGGAGAATATTTGAAAAAATATATTACTAATTATGATGTCGCACATAAATATGGAAGTTATGCAGGATATGTACATGATTACGGAATAGTTTTTGGAAACACTACATATTTAATAGGTGTTTTTACTAAAAATGTACCAAATGCATCTGAACTAATTGCAAATATAAGTCTTGAAATTTTTAAGGGGACGTTCCTTTAATCCCTAAAATTAGGGATTATAGGGACGCACCTTTGGAAAATTACCAATTTGGGACGCGTCCCCAAATTGGTAATTTTTTATTCATCTTCCATGGTATCATTATATTCATACTCATAGTCTATTTCTTCTTGTTTTTGTTCTGTTTTTTCTTCTGGTTTTTTTACTTTTTCTAATTTTTTTTCAATTTTTTCCTTTATTTTAGTTTCCTGATTTTCAGAATCTTTACTTCTTTTTTGCATTTCTTTAATAATTTTTTGTGTTTCTTCCTTTTTATTTTGAATACAACGATTCATCATATTATTTGCTTTTTCTATTAAATCTGGCATATAGTCTAAAAGTTTATCTATAGATGATGCATGATTTACTGGCATTAGTTTTACATTATTTGATTGAATAACTAAAAAAGCTATTGGATTAATTGTTACTCCTGCTCCACTTCCTCCTCCAAATGGCAATCTGTATTGAATTGCTTCTTCTTTATCTTTTTTGGTATATTCATCTACTGTTTCTCCCTTAAATTCACTTCCTCCTGATGCAAATCCAAATGTTACTTTTGAAATAGGTATTATAACAGTATTATTTGATGTTTCTATTGGATCTCCTATAATTGTATTAACATCTACCATATCTTTTATACTATTCATAGCAGTTGTCATAAGACCTTCTATTGGATGTTCGCTCATATTTATCCTCTCCTTCTTTTTTATTTAATACATATATGCTATCTATAATATGTATCATTTTTATTTCAATTATACTATAAAGTTCTATATTTATTAAATTTTGGTTTGTAAATATTGGATTTACTATAAAATGCTGATTTTTATAATCTTTAATTTTGTCTCTTAACAATATTGAAATTATTGTACTTATTATTGGAATTAATATTGATGTAAAACTTGCATTTTCTGTTCCTAAATCTATATTTAAATTTAATTGTTTCACAGTTATATTTAATTGTTTTATAGCTTTTAAAAAATTTTTATCAATTTTTAACTTGTTTTCTAATAACTCTTTTTCAAATGTCTTCATTTTTTCTTTTACTTTTAATTTTTCGAGAATTTTTTTGTTTATTGATATTTTTAATATTGGTATTTTTGATAAAATATATAATTTTATACTAAATTTATAATCTGTATTTATGTGTTTTATATCTTTTGATGTAAATTTGAAATTTTCAATTTTTAATTGCACTTTTGAGAATATTAATATTGTTATTATGATAAATAAAAGAACAACAATATAAAGAAAAACCAACTTTATCACCTTCTTTTTAGGCTATATAGTTAGTTTTTCCATTTTTTTCTTTTTTAAACATTTATTATTAATTATATTTAGATTTATTTGGCTTTTCTACTGTAATATCTCCAAATAATTTTTCTTGTGAAGTTTCCACCTTATTTCTTCTTGATAATTCTAACAGTCCTGAAAAAGCTGTTACTACTTCTTGTTTATTTCTTTTATTTATAGAAAATATTTTATTAAATACAAATCTTTTTTGCTTGACTAATATTTTAAACATTTCTTTTACTTTGCTTGCTACTGTGTAATTTTCTACAAGTGCAATTTTTTCAATGTTTTTTGCATTTTGATTTAGTTTAACACTATTTTTTTCTATCAAATCTATATATATATCAGGTATTACATTACTTTGATAATTTTTTTCTAATTTCTTTTTTGGTAATTCTATATTTTCTGGTAATTTAAAAATTCTATTTGAATATTTTAAATATTGTTCTTTAAATACTTTACTAATTTCTTTGAATTTTTTATATTCTATAATTCTTCTTATTAGTTCCTCTTCTGTCAATTCTTCTTCGTCATCTTCTTGTTTAGGAAGTAGGCTTTTTGATTTTAAATATAGCAAAGTTGAAGCCATAACTAAAAATTCACTTGCTATCTCTAAATTTAAACTTTCTTGTTCTTTTAGATAATTTATATATTGGTCTGTTATTTCGCTTAAATTAATATCATAAATATTCATTTTGTTTTTATCAATCAAATGACATAGTAGGTCTAGAGGTCCTTCAAAATTATTGATTTTTATTGATATTTTTTTTGTTTCTAATGTTAATATTGACATTTATGGTTCTCCTTTTATATTCTAAATAATCATATTTATTTTAGTTTAACTACTGTTCTTCTTCAAATGCTTGTTTTATACTATCATTTTTATAGCCTTTTTTTAACAAATATTGCATTATTTCTTCTTTTTCCATTGTAGATGATTTTTTATAAATTATATTTTCTGCTGATTTTATTTCATATTCTTCTAATTCTTCTTTATTTTCATATAAGTAGTCTTCTATATCATCTTTATTTAATCCTTTTGATAATAGTTTATATTTTATTTCTTTTATAGATAAATTTTTTAATGTGATAAAGTTATTTACTGTTTTTTGTATATATTCTTTATCATTTATATAATTTGCTTCTTTTAAGTATTCTATAATTTCATCTAGTAATTCCTCATTGATTGTGCTTAAAAATTTGTTTCTTACTTCATTTTCACTTCTTTTTTTGTATAATATATATTTTAAAATTTTTGTTTTTTCTCTATCAAATTCTTCTATTGTAAACATTTTTGTCCTTTCTATATAATTTTATAAATTTATATACCGATTATATTTTACTATAGTTGGCTTTAAATATCAAGGATTAATTTTTATAATACAATAGGAAAGAGAACTTTCTTATTGTACTACTATAAGGGCACTGCAAACTAATAAATTAATTTGTATGTGCCCCTATATTAATCAGTTTTATTTACTTTATTATTCTTCTTCCTCAGTATCTTCTGCATTTGGAAGTTCTTCCCCTAAACTTTGTTCAAATGCTTTGGCAAAATTTGCCCTTACTTTTTCTTCTATTTCTTTCATAGTATCTGGATTTTCTTTTAAATATTTTTTTACATTTTCTCTACCTTGTCCAATTCTTTCTCCATTATAACTAAACCATGAACCTGCTTTTTCTACAATATCTAAATTAACTGCCATATCTAAAATATTTCCTTCTTTTGAAATACCTTGTCCATATACTACATCAAATTCCGCTTCTCTAAAAGGGGGTGCTACTTTATTTTTAATAACTTTTACACGCACTCTATTTCCTTTTACTTCTCCATCTTGTTTAATATTTTCTATTTTTCTAATATCCATTCTAACTGATGCATAGAATTTTAATGCTCTACCACCTGTTGTTGTTTCTGGATTTCCAAACATTACTCCTATTTTTTCTCTTAATTGATTTATAAATATTAGAACTGTTTTTGATTTATTAAGAGCTCCTGCAAGTTTTCTTAATGCTTGAGACATAAGTCTTGCTTGTAACCCCATATGAGAATCTCCCATATCTCCATCTATTTCTGCTTTTGGTACTAATGCTGCAACAGAGTCCACTACTATTACATCTAATGCTCCACTTCTTACTAAGCTTTCTGTAATTTCTAATGCTTGTTCTCCTGTATCTGGTTGTGAAACTATTAAATTGTCAATATCGACACCTAATTTTTTAGCATATACAGGATCTAATGCATGTTCTGCATCTATAAATGCTGCTTCTCCTCCCATTTTTTGCGCTTCTGCTACTACATGTAATGCTAATGTAGTTTTACCAGAAGATTCTGGACCATATATTTCTATAATTCTACCTCTTGGTACTCCTCCTATTCCCAATGCAATATCTAAGCTTAAAGCACCTGTTGGTATTGCTTCTACTTCCATTGCTTTGAATTCTCCTAATTTCATTACTGATCCTTTTCCGAATTGTTTTTCTATTTGACTCATTGCCATTTCTAATGCTTTTTTCTTTTCTGTATTTTCACTCATGATTTTCCTCCTTATTTTAAAACTTCTGTTTGTTTTTCTCTATTATATAACAAATATTTGTTTTGTCAATACTTTTTTATTATTTTTTATTTATTTATACCATCCTTCAATACCATAAAATTGATAAAACCAATTAGGTGTAATATCTCCAGCTATTTCTGAGCTATATGCTACAGTATATTTATTAAAATATAGACTGATATATGGTATATCTGTTTTATATATTTCTATTAATCTTTTATATTTTTCTTGTATAATATTTTCATCATTTGTATTCATTACTTCATTTCTAATATTATTAACTTCTTCATTTGAGTAATTAGCCAAATTGTTTTCTCCAAAATATGTATCTAAATTAGGACTTGGTGATACATATGTACTACACATAATCATATCATAATTTTTAGTTTGTAAACTATTTTGATATTGTTCATCAGAAGCTTGTGTTATATTTACCCTTATTCCTTGATTTTCTAATTGGCTTTTTATATTTTGTGCAACGGCAACATCACTTGCATTACTAGCTTTTACTAGTAAATTTAATACTATTCTTTGCGTTTTATAATTTTCAACTTTTTGCCAATATTGATTTCTATAACTCCAACCATTATCAACTAATATTTGTTTTGCCTGTTCTACATTATATCCTGAACTGGCATTTTCTTCTTGACATAGCCAACTTCCAAAATCTAATGGAAAACTACTTGTATAGTATTTGCTACCAAATATGCTTGATACTATATTTTGCTTATCTATAGAATAAGATATCGCTTTTCTTACTTCTTGTTTTGATAGAAAATAATTTTGTGTATTTAGAGCAATAAATGTATGTTCTCTTCCTTTCATTTCTTTTATTGAATATCCTATAGTCCCTATGTAATCTTGTACATTCTCATTAGATGTACTAACTAAATCAATATTTCCTGTCTTAAAACTATTATATAATTCTCCAATTGATGAATATATGTTTATTGTAATTTTTTCTAATGTTAAATCTACATCTTTATTCCACCAATATTGATTTTTTTCCAGTGTTATATATGACGCTGTAACTTCTGAGATCTTATATTTACCTGTTCCTACTGGTGATGTATTTTTTTCTGTATTTACAAAATCTTGAGCTTCATAATATTGTTTTGATAGAATTGGGAAAGTTAAATTATATTCAAAAAATGGTATTTCTTTATCTAAATTTATTCTAACTGTATAGTCATCTACAATATCAATTCCTATAACATTTTGTACATTGCTAGCATAAATTGTTTGTGTATCTTTTAGTCTGTCTATTGTAAATTTTACATCTTCTGATGTAAATGTCATTCCATCTGACCATTTGACATTTTCACGCAATTTTATTATATATGACGTTCCCTGCTTTGCCCATTCTGTCGCTAAGCATGGTTCTGCTTTATAATCTGATGTTAAAGTAACTAATGGATCATAAATCAATTTTGATATATCTTGCACATTTTTATTATTACTTAATATTGGATTCATTGTGTCTAATTGTGTCATTCCTAGTTTTATTTCTTTTACTTTCTCTTTTTGCACATTACTTGTTTCATTGTTTTGATATTCGTTTTGTTGTTCGTCTATCCTTATTTTAAACACCGCAAAAACTATAATTATTATAACAACAATTATAAATACATATTTAAACCAATTTGACCTCATATTCCACCTCTACATTTGTTATAATACATTACTTTTAATAAAAATTCAAGTATTATTGCAACTTTTTTAGGGGACGTTCCTTTAATCCCCGTAGTTTGGTATTAAATAAAATTTTTTAAATAACTTTAAGCTTAGAGTCATAAGCTTTTAATTTTGTCAACTTTTTCTTCGTTTTGTGTTGTCTTTTGTTTTCCGTAGTTTGGTATTAAATAAAATTTTTTAAATAACTTTAAGCTTAGAGTCATAAGCTTTTAATTTTGTCAACTTTTTCTTCGTTTTGTGTTGTCTTTTGTTTTCCGTAGTTTGGTATTAAATAAAATTTTTTAAATAACTTTAAGCTTAGAGTCATAAGCTTTTAATTTTGTCAACTTT